>JBIKPB010000084.1:0-6910 GCA_044357705.1 Formosimonas sp.
AAAAAGCCCCATCAGGCTTCGGCTACACCACAGTCAGTTTTGGAGCCGTTGAAGCAGCCAACACCGACTACAGCAAAATCATGGAAGGTTTAGTTGCCTTAAGCAACCCGCAACAACTCGCCAGCTTAACGCCTGAGCAAAACAAAACCATTGACGAGCCAGCAGTAAAAGCACGCAGCTTGGTTTAAGTCAACAGTGAAGCGCATGATCAAGTCATCAAAACTCCAATTAAACTATGATAATTTATCCGCACAGTTCGACAGTTATGTGCGCTAAGTAGTGTTGCATTTGATGGTGTATCGGTTTGAGTAGGGCGTGTAATTTTTGGTAAGGTTGTGACTCAAGATCTTCGGTGAGTTCGAGAATGGTTTGAAGAGCCAGCGCTAAATCGAGCAGTTCGGCATGAGCGTTTTGGATGGGTTTTAAGGCTTCTTTAATCTGTGGGTAAATGTTTAAGATCATTGCTTTGCTCCTGTGTGAGCTTATAAAGCCACCTTGAATGTTCTTAAGCATAAAAAGGTGGGCGAGAATGTTAAGAACACGAACACAGCCGTGCGGCGCAGGTCACCCTTTTGCCCATCTCGCCCATAGATAAACTTTAGACGAAAAAATAGCCGCAAATCTTCGGGGCGGTGACCGCTGTGTAATCGTGTTCTTAAGCACTTGTTTGGAATATAGCCTTACTCAATCGGTTTGTCAATGATTGAAATAAAATGGAGGCGAATTTGCCACAAAATGAATATCAGTACCACAAAGCAATCATTGCTTTGATCTTTGTTTACTTTGGTTTGATGTACTACGGTTTTGATCGAGAGTGGGCGGATCAGTCGTGGGCGTTGGCGGTAATCGATTTTGTTGGTTCGATTGTGCCGCTGGTGCGTAATTTGAAGATCGCGCCGGATTATTCAAACTTCTGGGGGGTGACCTATGCGGGTGCTTGGCTTCTTGGGCCGTTTACGTTTTATTTGGGTTGGATGGCGGCGAAACACATGGATCCTGAAAATGTAGCTCGTTACAGTAAATGGTCAAAACTTAAATTGTGTTTGGTCATGACTTTTGCATTTTTTCTTTGTATTTATGGCTTTTACATGCAAGTTTATCCAGACCATAGAGATTGGCGACAAAATGCGATGATGGGCAGTTTTTTTGGGGTTGTTTATTCTGGTGGCTGTGTTATGGGGATTCCTTTTGTCTTTGCTTATGTCATCAAAGTTTTTCATCGCTTTTGTTTTTCAAAAACAGAAAACGATTCACATTTAATTCAAGGAGGTCAGAATGGCAAACCAAAGTGAAAAAGCAAAAAAGGCTGCAGAACTGGTCTCGGATGCTTATGGTGTTAGTACTGGTGCAATGTATGAGCTTTTACAAGCGGGTGCAAAAGGCGATGTCGGTGCAGTTCGTGCGCTTAAAGGTATGGGCATGGTGGTTGGCTCGGCAATGGACGTGGTGAAATTCATTGACGCTGCCAGTCGGGACGATGTTCGAGAGCAAATTACCTCGGGTTGCTCTATCGGTGGCGGTATTGCAGGTGGTCTTATAGGTAGCGGAGCTTTATCTATAGTTGTCGGGGCATTGGGTTCTAAGGCAGGCGAGTATCTCTGTGGCGAACTCTACGACGAATATCAAGAGTGGAAAAAACACCCCACGGGAATGGATGACATGAGGCGTATGTACGTTCCGCCTGAGCCAAACGATTTATCTTTTTCGTCGATGAACTCTGTTACTCCGTCGCCTGAATTGATCGCAGCCGAAGCCCTCAAAGAGCGCGTGAGAGATAAAGTGACGCTTGCAGTCAACGGTTTATGTGACGAGCGCAACTTTACTGACGAAACCATTCGTGGCAATCTCTGCAGCGGTATGACGGTGGTCGCACTCAAGGCCGATTTTACGGGTCTCAATACGATACATGCAGCACTTAATCATAACGATATTCACTTGATGGAAGAAAGCCAACCGATAAACAGATACGCAAAAGCCGACTCAGGAGTTATCGGCAGAACCGCTCAAGTCGAGCATCTTGCAGAAATTGCTGCTTTTGAGCCATCGGCTCAAACCCTCGGCATTGATAGCCCCATGCAGCAACAGAGCCAAAGTAGAGCACGACGGATATAGTCCGACGACTCGATGCTCGAATGGTTTACGGTTACGGTAAATAAAACCGCTCTTGCATTTCGCTCAGACCCAAAGTCGCCAGTACGTCATTCAGTCGTTCGGCGGCTTTTTTATTGGGTTTGGCGTTACTGCTGCGGCTGGCGATGATCAATTCATTCTTCATGGAGTGTTCCCAACCGACCAGCTCAGTGACCGAGACGGTATAGCCATGGGCTTCGAGTTGCAAGCAACGCAAAACATTGGTTACTTGGCTGCCAAACTCACGTGTGTGAATGGGGTGGCGCCAGATTTCAGTTAAAGGGTTGGCAAGGTTTACACCTTTGTTTTTGCGCAATACGGATGCAACTTCTGCTTGGCAGCAGGGCACGAGTACGATGTGCTGGGCATTTTTGGCTAAAGCGAATGCAATCGCGTCGTCGGTTGCGGTGTTGCAGGCGTGCAGCGCGGTGACGATGTCAATCTGTGCGGGCAATTGGGTGGATGTGGTTGATTCTGCGACGGACAAATTAAGAAAAGCCATGCCGTCAAACCCTGCTTGTGCCGCCAAATGTTGTGAGGTTTTGACCAAGTCTTCGCGCGTTTCGATACCGTAAATCATTGCCGCAGGTGTGCTGAGTTTTTGCGGCTTGAAGAATAAGTCATACAAAATAAAGCCAAGATACGACTTACCCGCACCGTGATCGACGATACTTAAATGATTTTTTGCAGTCCAAACTTCGGTCAAAAGCGGTTCAATAAAACGGAATAAATGATAAACCTGCTTGAGTTTGCGACGGCTGTCTTGATTCATTTTGCCGTCGGGCGTGAGGATGTGTAAGGCTTTGAGTAAATCGACCGATTGTTCGGGACGTACTTCATAGGCGGTTGATTTATCGAGTTTAACGGGTTTCTTGCTCATGCACTTACTCGGTGATAATCGACAAAATCATAGTCTAAGCCTGATTGTTCGTCGTGGTTGTGTTCACGCGATACTTCACGCCATTCTGCAGGATTGGTTTCGGGAAAAAATGCATCAGCCTCAAAAGCTTTTTTCACTTCAGTCAAAACCAAACGCTGAGCAAGTGGTAGGGCTGCGGCGTAAATCTCACCTCCGCCGATTACAAAAATCTCGGGATGAACGTCAGCAGGTTGATGCTCCATTTGCCCTGCCAAAGCGATGGCAGCGTGCAAGCTCGGTACGACAACACAACCGTCAATCGTCAGGCCAAGCTGGCGTGAAATCACGATATTGAGGCGTTTGGGCAGAGGTCGGCCAATCGACTCGTAAGTTTTTCGCCCCATAATGATCGGGTGATTGAGCGTGGTGCGTTTAAAAAATTGCAAATCATTGGGCAGATGCCACAAGAGTTGATTGTTTTTACCCAGCGCACGGTTTTGTGCGACGGCAGCGACGAGGCTGAGTTGCGGCGTGGTAGTCATATTAGTGTTGTTCGATCAAAGTAGGTTGGCTGGCTGGGAACAGTTGAACAACGATAATGCCAGCCAAAATCAATGCGCCGCCCAAGTAACCCGTTATGTTTAAACGTTCAGCCAAAAATACGGCACCGGCCAAAGCGGCAAACACACTCTCGGACGACAAAATAATCGCCGATTCGGCTGGGCGGGCGAAGCGTTGTCCGATGACTTGACCGGTAAAGCCGATACCAACCGACACAATACTCATATAAGCGAGTGGCCAAGCGATATTCGGTAAGTTGTTCCAATCAAAAGTCTCGACACGCCAGCCGATTAAGAGTCCTAAAATGCCGCACACCATGAATTGTCCCCAAGCGACGAGTAAAGGTGCGTGCAATTTTTCGGCAACACCACCGACCCACAATACATGCAGCGTGAATGGAATGACCGTAGCTAAAATCCACAAATCCCCAACATTGAGCGAAACTTTACCGGCACCTGTCATCAACCAAGTGCCAATAAGGCAAGCGATGGCCGCTGGCCAAACAATCCAATGCGCGCGACGACGATACAAAATCCATGCCAACAAGGGTACGAGCGGCACGTATAAGCCGGTCAAAAACCCTGCGTTGGTGACGCTGGTAAATGACATGCCGATCTGCTGCAAAGCGGTGCCCGCAAACAATAAAAAGCCCATCAATGCGATTTTGAGCCAATCATGAGTCGACGGAATTTTGCCGGTACGCACCAGACTTCGCCATTCAAACCAAACCAAGGGTGAAATCACCAGCGCACCCAGTAAAAAACGAGCGCCGGTGAAATTAAACGCACCGATGTATTGCGTCGCAATCGACTGTGGAACGAAAGCGCAGCCCCAAGCGGCGGCAGCGATTAATAAAATTAGGTTGGCTTGTGAGCGGGAGAGGGCATGTTGCATAAAAGGCTTATTATTCGTTTTAAATGGTTTGATTTTGAATATTAAACTGCGACAGGCGCTTTGATCGGCGCATGGTGCTGATAATTGAGGAACTCAAAATCCTCAAAGTCGTAGTCAAAAATCGAATCGGGTTTGCGTTTGATGTTCAATTGCGGCAATGGCAGTGGTTCGCGCGCGAGTTGCGTTTCGACTTGTTCAAAATGATTGTTGTACAAGTGGCAGTCGCCGCCAGTCCAAATAAAATCTTTGACTTTTAAGCCGCATTGTTGCGCCACCATGTGCGTGAGCAGTGCGTACGATGCAATGTTGAATGGTACGCCGAGGAAAATATCCGCCGAGCGTTGGTACAACTGGCACGATAATTCACCATTGGCCACATAAAACTGAAAAAATGCATGGCAAGGGGGTAAAGCCATGCGCGGAATATCAGCGACATTCCATGCACTGACAATGATGCGACGCGAATCGGGAGTGGTTTTGAGTTGCTCAATGACTTGTGCGAGCTGATCAATGTGACCGCCTTGACCGTCCGGCCACGAGCGCCATTGATGACCGTAGACGGGGCCAAGACTACCGTCTTCCGCTGCCCATTCGTCCCAAATGCTCACACCACGCTCTTTGAGCCAATGCGCATTAGTATTGCCTTGAATGAACCACAATAATTCGTAAATGATGGATTTGACATGCACCTTTTTGGTGGTCAGGAGCGGGAAACCTTGTGTCAGGTCAAAACGCATTTGGTGTCCGAAAATCGAGCGTGTGCCGGTGCCGGTGCGATCTGTTTTGTCGGTGCCATGGTCGTACACATGGCGCATGAAGTCGAGGTAAGTTTGCATAAATATAAAATGGCTTTAGGTCGACCCTAAAGCAGGGTAATTGAGAATTGGGTTTGAGTTGAGCCTTGATGCGCAGGCTTATAGCCACGCTTCAAAACGAATTTTTGCAAGAAAGAGGCTGAATAGTTTGGTGCAAAATATGCGCTATTCTACACCATCAAACACCGCCACAGTTTGGCTACTGGTCGCGACTAACACGCCATCTTGATTCCAAATATGGGCGTGGGTTTGACCGTAACCTTGAGCGGCTTGGTCGATTTCGGCACGATACAGCCACCAATCGTTGGTTAAATCGGGCATTGGGTGCATAAATGCGATATTCCATGTCACGCTGCTGGCAGGCGCGGGCTTACTGATGAGTGGTAATACTGCGGGCGGCCAAGCATCAATTAGCGTGATCAAATGCGCGGTGGTGAATTCGTCACTGGCATTTAGATCACGTAATTTCATCCAGCCACCCATTTCGCGCGATTGGGTGCCGGTAAATGGCAAACCACCGAATGCCCAGCGAAAGTCGATGTGCTGCGTAAACGCAGGAGCGGCATTGGCAATGTAAGGCAAAGCGGGTAATGTCTCGGGCAAAGACGCTTGTGGCGCGGCAATTGACTGAATCAACACATTGGACGGACGAGCCGTGCCAAAGCACGCTAAAGCGGCGCAAGCGACTTGATTGTTTTGCCAAATTTTGGCTTCAACTTGTACGGCACTGCGTCCTTTACGCAAGATCGTGACGTCAATCGTAAACGGCTCGTCCGTCGTCACCGGCCCGACAAACGAGACCATAAACGAATACAAAGGCCGTTCGTCTTGCATTTCACGGCGCATCGCCAGATAAATCATGCCGCCGAGCAGTCCGCCAAAAGTGGCGCGGCCTTGTCCCCAATCTGGGCTGATCTGATAAATGCTGTCTGGATTGCCTTGCGTGACTTGATTGAGGAGTTCGTTGACATGCGTCATGCTCATGATGCGCCTTTCAATAATGAGGTTTGGCGTGAATCATAGCAGAGAAACGGGTGCTGTTGAACGTGGTAGATTTGAAAATCGCGCCGCCCGATATGCTTTATAATAGCGAGCTGTATTCAATACAAAACGTCCCCAGTTTATAAACCTGTTTCGACGAGAACACCACATGAAAAAAGTTTACATCAAGACTTTCGGTTGTCAGATGAACGAATATGACACCGACAAAATGCACGACGTACTGCGCGATAAAAACGGCTACATTAAAACCGATAATATTGACGAAGCCGATATCATCCTGCTCAATACCTGCTCTATCCGCGAAAAAGCGCAAGAAAAAGTATTCTCTGACCTCGGTCGCATCCGCAAACTCAAAGCCAAAAATCCTGATTTATTGATCGGTGTTGGCGGTTGCGTTGCCTCACAAGAGGGCAAAAATATCGTCGCGCGCGCACCCTATGTCGACTTGGTATTTGGCCCCCAAACTTTGCATCGTTTGCCGCAACTGCTCGCTAAGCGTGCCAGTACAGGCCGCTCGCAAGTCGATATCGAATTCGTCGAAATTGAAAAATTCGATCATCTGCCACCGCCACGTGTTGAGAAAGCCACGGCTTACGTGTCGATTATGGAGGGTTGCTCCAAATATTGCAGTTTCTGTATCGTACCCTAC
>JBIKPB010000085.1:0-6895 GCA_044357705.1 Formosimonas sp.
TAGACCAACGATAACCCCTTGATTAATCAAGGGGTTTTTCGTTTTTTGTGGTTGAAAAATCATGATTTTTATTAAAATAAATCGAATTGGTCGGGTGCTTTTATTGCGGCTTGTTTGGCACTGCCTTGGTAGGAAATGATGCGTTCGTACTGTTTGTCAGTAAATTGTAGGATACTGACTTTTCCGCCCTCTGGGAGGATTTTTGCGATTCTTTCGCAGTAGGTATCGAGTGCTGCGGGGCTGCTGCAAAAGCGCACATATACAGAAAATTGGCTCATCTCAAAGCCCATGTCGAGCAGGTCATTGCGAAAGGCCGTGGCGGCTTTGCGTTCGGCGCGTTCGATAACGGGCAGGTCAAACATGACGACTAACCACATGAGTCTGTATCCCGATAGCATCGTGCCTCCATTTTACTCATGCTCAATCATCCACAAAACTACTGGCTAAATCCAATGGTAAGCCTTGTAGCGGTAAATCCAATTTATCACGCTCACCCAAATAAACTTGAGCCAATGAGGTGGCGACTTTTTGGATGCTGACCATGACAGGTGTTGCACCTACGGTGCTTTGCATGTCGTCGTACATCACGTGCACTAAAGCACGCTTGCTGCTCGGGTTGAGCTCGGTTTCACCGTGCTGCGCCAGTTGCCATACTTTGAGGTCAATCATGGGGCGAAAGGGTTCCATGAGGTCGTCGACCAAACGCATGGCGTTACCCGCATTGCTGTGAAATAAGCTCAAGGTCGGGTGCAAACCTGCGGCGATAACGGCGCGAGCGGTGCAGGCGCGCAGTACGGTGTAGCCGTAGTTGAGTAAGGCGTTTAATCCACTTGCAGATTGGTCACGGCGAAAGTCATCGCCAAACAGCATCGTCCAATATTTGCGCGCGCCTTGCGCTTCTAGATTGTCGGGGTCGCCTGATTTGACTTTTTGGGCAAGTGCGTTGAGCGGGATGGGGTTTTGTCCAATCGCTTCTAATACGGCGGCTTGTTGCTGAAGTTTGGATTTGACCAATTCTGCCCAAAGCCGTTTGTGTGTGGGTTTACTGGCGGCGATTTGTGCATCGAATCGTTTGGCTTGGTTGTAATTGCCATCCACCGTGAGTAACATACCCGCAGCGTTATGATTCGCGCCACAGAGAACGAATGGCGTGCCGCGTTCAGCGAGGGCGATGAGTAAGTTGTTGGTGTAACTGATGCCGTGCGCGTTGGCGATGACGGCGGCGATATCGTCGATGGGGATTTGCCCCAACTCTTTGCGCTCGCCATCAGACGCTTGCACGACCATAAAGCCGCGATGTAAAAACAGATGACGCTTATCGTCGGCAATCTCTACAATGCGGCCTATCATGGGTTACTCCTTAAATCCCGAGTCGTTTACTTCGCCGATGGGGGAAATGGTAACGCGGCGGGCTTTTGCTGTTTGCAAAGAACCTGCCATTTTTGAAATATATTTGAAGTAGTCTTCTTTGTCATTATTCCGCTCGTTTACATTGGCTTCATTGTGTTCGGCTAAAGTGATTTGACCATTGCTCGCCATTTTAACCACACGCATCAAACACCACCGCTCATCCACCATCATTTTCACAATATCACCATTTTGCAAACGCATCACCAATGGCTTTCCCGAAATGCTCGTGGTGCGTGAACGCAGGATTGCCAAGCCTTGTTCTTCTCCATGTTCACGCATGATTTGATAAGCGGTAAAGGTCGAGACAATCTCGCCTTCCCATTTACCTTTGGCATTTTTCACGATATCCATACAAAAATTACTGCCGCCGACATAGCCTTTGTAAGGCTTGATTTGCCCGTTTTCATCTAAACCATGACGGTTTATGTCACGTGTGCTGTTGAATGGAATCACGCTGCGGGTTTTGTACTCACGTTCACGATAGCCTGTTTCAGAGTTGCGAACGCGGCGCGTGGTCACGCCATCATCACGCAGCCCCCACGCTGTTTCTTCGTGCATCGCACCTTCATGGCTGTGGTCAGGCTTATGACTGACATAAATATGACTGATGGCGCGTTTAACGTGTTCACGGTAGGTTGACCATGGGTCGGGCATTTTTTCAACGAGTTTGTCCATCTGTTTTTCGCGCGTCGCTGCGCTGGCGGTGGCAAAACGTTGTAATAAACCTTGGTCGGTGACGCCAATCACACAGGCATCAACGGCGTGGTGGCGATGGTCGTTGCGGTTTTTGATACCTTCTAAACCGAGAATGTCATTCAAACCAAACTTTGCGCGCAGCAAAGCCGTCATTTGACCCGGAATCACCCGTGTGTTTTGCGGGCAAATCAATGTGAGATATTCTTTGGCGACACGCGAAAGATAACGTGTGTCGTTCAGGGCTCGAGCAAGAAAATCTTTGTCTTCGCGCAACCATTGCTGATAACCATCAGCGGCAAAACGATAGCGTTTGCCTTTGGGCATCAGTTCGGCGCGTTGCAAAATCGCTTGGTAATCGTAGCCTTGAACTTCACGCTCACCAAAAGCTTGCCAAGGTGTGCGATTGCCTTTGTCGCGGTTTGCCGAGCGCATGGATACCGTTTTGTTATTGAGGCTGTCATCCAAGGTCATAGAGAATGGCAAGATATGTTCGATTTCGACTTGGTCAGTGAAGAGCATACGTTCTCCTATCTGTGAACCGCTGTAAGGACAACGACGGTCTAAGGCGTCTTTAATATTTAGCTCTTTCCATAAAATCATTTTTTGAATATCAGCTTGTTTTACAAGGTTTTCATTGCCGTTATAAATTAGGTCCGCGATTTCTTTGCGATAATTTTCATTTCGTGTTTGGTTCGCGGCTTGACGCTTGTTTTCTTCCTCGCGCTGCTCACGACTTTGTTTTAAATCACGCGCGACCTCAACGATGATCTCGGAGGGATGCCCGTAGCGCTTTATTAAAGTATTGACCACTGTGCGTACTTGGTTCAAGCCGACATGCACGGTCGGATTGGCGATGCGACCATAGCGTTTCTCATTCGTATCGGCTGGGTTGTTGGTGCCAAAACCGACAAATCGTTGCAAAGGTTCGCCATAGTAGGGCAGTTCATTGAATCGAAATAGCTGTTTGATTTCTCCTGTGCTTTCGATGATTTTTTCAATAGTTTCTCCCTGCTCTACGGTACCGCCGTACTCAGACTTGCTGTGGTGCGCGTAGCCCGCCGCCAAAACCGCTTTGTCATAGGTGATCACTTCACGGCGTAGTTCGGGCAAAATCTTTGCCAAAGCCTTGGCACTCAAACTGCCGTAGCCTTCGGGCAAACCTGCATTGGCGATGCGCTCGGCGGTTTCTTCATCAATGTTGGTCTGGTAGCACAACCAACGAATCAATGCGGATTCGCTTTCTTCTTTCACGATTTGCATGACGATTTCATCTTGCATGGTTTCGGTGAAATTAAACCATGCTTGACCAAAATATTTATCGCCACTCAAAATCGCACTGGTGGTGTTGCCTTTGAGTTCTTGACGTTTAGGGTCTTCAAAGTTAAATTGTGCCGCACCGCCTAAACCCAACAATTTTTTAATTTGCGTGAACGTGCGCTTGCTGTTGGCTTCTAAAGCGGTAATTAAATCATCACGCTGCGCCAAACTTAACACTTGTTCATGCAGTGACTCGCCCAAAATCCGCAAATGATTCACCTCTTGGTACATTCGTGCTCGCTGCACACTTGGCAATGCGAGTGGCGCACGCTCTTCGTCAGGCTCAAGTGTGCAACGCCCTGGCTTGACAGGGCGCAATGGGCGTTGATGAAGTAAGACATCTTTTAAGTCTGCGCGCGCGTTTTCGGTAAATTGTGCTGGATTGAGTTTCGCTTGCTTCGCCCAAAGCGCATCAAACTCATCTTCAATCATTTTGCGGTCGATGTATAAATCGTAGCTTTTTTCGATTTTGGTTTTACCATCGTCCTTGGTGACACGGTTTTCACGATAGCGTGCTCGGACGGTTCGAACTTCGGGGGGAACGTCAGGATTGGTAAACCGCTTGTGCAACAGCTCGCCCACTGTACGGCATTTTTGTTCGATGATGGCGGTGCGTAGCTGGCTAATCGCAGATTTTAAAGCACCTGCATCACTCGCACCTTTGTCGGTTTTTCGATTGCTTCTGAATCCGCGCCGTTGATTGATGTGGAAGAGGGCGCGGGCAAATTCAGCAGGTGTGAGTGCTTCGTCTAAGCCCTTGGCACGCAAAGCATAAGGATTTAAAAGTTCTAATGCTTTGCGTTCAGTCGCATCTTGTGGAAAAAATCCGTATTCAATCAAAGTGCGCATCATCCGAGCTTTGCGCTTGAGCAAACGGTCACGGCGACGACGCATCGAACGCGCATCGCGTCGCGTGACGGCCAGTGATGAACCGTCTTTTGGATTGCGCCCGTCGGAAAAAATGCGTACGCCTGCTTTGATGATGGCGGTGGGTTCTTTATTGGCATTGAGGCGAATCATCGCCCAGCCGAGTGAAGTTGTGCCTAAATCGAGTGCTAAACGGTAGTTCATTTTTACCTCCCTTTTATGTGTTAATAAAATTTTATTGTATTTTGATCATTTTTTGGTAAAATAAGCAAACTATCCGATTGGGATATGCGCTCTGGATGTTAACAAGCTGATTTCTGTTTACAGATAGATGCACCAAATGCAAAAGCCGCTATATGCGGCTTTTTTCACGTCTGGATGTTAAGATACGCTTTGCTTTTTACCTTTTGCGAGTCCTGTCATGATTGTCACTTTCCCGAATTCCCCCTACGAGTTACACCAACCCTTTGAGCCTGCGGGTGATCAGCCGACGGCGATTGCATCGTTGGTGGAGGGGATTGATGATGGGTTGAGTTTTCAGACATTGCTGGGTGTGACGGGGTCGGGCAAAACGTACACGATGGCGAATGTGATTGCGAGGACGGGGCGGCCTGCATTGGTGCTGGCACCGAATAAGACGTTGGCGGCGCAGCTCTACAGCGAGTTTCGGGAGTTTTTTCCAAATAATGCGGTCGAGTATTTCGTGTCGTACTACGATTATTATCAGCCTGAGGCTTATGTGCCATCGCGGGATTTGTTTATCGAAAAAGATTCGGCGATTAATGAACACATCGAGCAGATGCGGCTGTCGGCGACGAAAAGCCTGATGGAGCGGCGCGATGTGATTATCGTGGGGACGGTGTCGTGTATTTATGGCATTGGCAATCCGAATGAGTACCACGCGATGATTATGACGCTGCGCCAAGGCGATAAGATGGCGCAGCGCGATGTGGTGAAGCAATTGGCGGTGATGCAGTATAACCGTAATGAGTTGGATTTCGCGCGCGGGACGTTCCGTGTGCGGGGCGATACGATTGATGTGTTTCCTGCGGAGCACGCTGATTTTGCGCTGCGCATTGAGTTGTTTGACGATGAGGTGGAGTCGTTGCAGTTGTTTGATCCGCTGACGGGCAAAATCGCGCAAAAACTGCCGCGTTTTACGGTGTATCCCGCGTCGCATTACGCCACGCCGCGTTCGACGGTGCTGCGTGCGCTTGATGCGATTAAGGACGAGTTACGCGAGCGGCTGGCATTTTTTCATAAAGAAGGGCGTTTGGTGGAGGCGCAGCGGTTGGAGGAGCGCACGCGGTTTGACCTTGAAATGCTCGCGCAAATTGGTTTTTGTAAGGGCATTGAAAATTACTCGCGGCACATCTCGGGCACACAAATCGGTGAGCCGCCATCGACACTGATTGATTATTTGCCCAAAGACGCGCTGATGTTCCTCGATGAGTCACACGTTTTGACGGGACAACTCGGCGCGATGTATAAGGGTGACCGTTCGCGCAAAGAAAATCTCGTTGATTATGGTTTTCGCCTGCCGTGCGCTTTGGATAACCGTCCATTGAAATTTGAGGAGTTTGAGGGCAAGCTGCGCCAAACCGTGTTTGTCTCGGCGACTCCGGGTGATTATGAAAAGCAGCATGCCGACAGTGTCGCCGAGCAAGTCGTGCGCCCGACAGGTTTGGTTGACCCGATGATTGAGGTACGGCCAGCAATGACGCAGGTCGATGATGTGCTCAATGAGATTCGTGCCCGCACGAAAGTCAATGAGCGGGTACTTGTCACGACTTTGACCAAGCGGATGGCGGAGGATTTGGCCGAGTTTTTGGATGAAAATGGGGTCAAAGTGCGCTATTTGCACTCTGACATTGATACGGTTGAGCGTGTTGAAATTATTCGCGACTTGCGACTGGGGGAGTTTGATGTATTGGTTGGGATTAATTTATTGCGTGAGGGCTTGGATATTCCTGAGGTGTCGCTCGTGGCCATTTTGGATTCGGATAAGGAGGGGTTCTTGCGATCTGAGCGCTCCTTGATTCAAACGATCGGTCGTGCGGCGCGTAACATCAATGGTAAGGCAATTCTTTATGCTGACCGAGTCACAGGCTCGATGCAACGCGCAATGGCGGAGACTGAGCGCCGTCGGGACAAGCAAATTTCATTTAACTTGGAAAATGGAATTACACCAAAAGGTGTAAAAAAGAAAATCAAGGACATTATTGATGGCGTTTATAACGACGGCAAGAAAAAAATTGATAAGTTGCGTCAACCAAATGAGTCTGAATCGCATTACCATGCCATGTCAGAAAAAGAGCTGGCTAAGGAGATTGGCAAACTTGAGAAGCAAATGTTTGATTTTGCTAAAAATTTAGAGTTTGAGCAAGCGGCAAGAACGAGGGATAAACTGCAACAGATAAAAGCACAGTTGTTTATAAACGGTGAATAAATACAAAAGATTTAAACGTTTTGTGAATATATCTTTAGATATTTTTTTAACGAATGTTTATATGAATTCCCGTTAAGAGTGTGCTAAAATCCCTCAATGTTGTTAGATGTCACGAGATAAGGAAGTATAGATGGGATTCGAAATGATGAATTACGA
>JBIKPB010000002.1:0-22056 GCA_044357705.1 Formosimonas sp.
AAATGCGATTGTCCATGCTTACGCCTCGCCACGCCGTTTGGCAGTCACGATCAGTGATGTACTGGATCGCGCTGTTGATGTCAGTCGTCGTGAAAAAGTATTACCGGTCAAGGTTGGTTTGGATGCCGAAAATCATGCCAGTGCCTCATTGACCAAAAAAATGACCGCGATGGGTTTCGCGGACAAAACACTTGCTGATCTCGAAGTCGAAAATGACGGCAAGCAAGATGTATTTTTCATCAGCTACATGCAAGCGGGTGCAATTTTGGCGGATGTATTGCAAAGCGTGCTGACTGAGGTTGCAGCCAAATTGCCGATTCCTAAAGTCATGACGTACCAGATTCATGCCGGTACGACGCGTGAACAAGATGTAGCGTTTGTTCGTCCGGTCAAGCGCGTATTGGTTTTGTGGGGTGATGATGTGATCCCCGTGAACGTATTTGGCGTATCTGCTGATCGTTTGACCGATGGCCATCGCTTTATGAGTGAACCCGCGTTAAGCGTGAAAAATGCAGAAGATTACACGCATGTATTGCGTGGTGCGGGTATGGTCGAGCCGGATTTCAATGTGCGTCGTGAGAGTATTTATGAGCAACTCAAGCTTAAGGCGGGTCAGCATCATGTGATCTTGCCTGAAGAGTTGCTCGACGAAGTGACCGCACTGACCGAGTGGCCGGTGGTTTACAAAGCTGCGTTTGATGCGCAATTTTTGTCGGTGCCGCAAGAGTGCTTGATTTTGACCATGCAAACCAATCAAAAGTACTTCGCAATGACGGATTCCAGTGGTGCGTTGGTCAACGAGTTTTTAGTGGTATCTAATATCATGACCGATGAGCCAACAAATATCATCGAAGGTAATGCACGTGTGGTTCGTCCCCGTTTGGCCGATGCACAGTTCTTCTTCGAGCAAGACAAGAAAAAATCCCTCGACGAAATGGTTGCCAAGCTTGGGAGTGTCGTCTATCACAACAAGCTCGGTACACAAGCTGCGCGTGGTGAGCGTGTCAAAAAAATTGCGGCATACTTGGCGCAGCAACTCAATGCCAATGTTGCAGATGCCGAACGTGCTGCGACGATTGCTAAGGCCGACTTGGTCAGCGATATGGTCGGTGAGTTTCCAGAGTTGCAAGGTGTGATGGGACGTTATTACGCCGAGTATCATGGTGAAAACTCGGACGTTGCAGCGGCATGCGCGGAGCATTATCAGCCGCGTTTCGCTGGGGATGCTTTGCCTGCAACTGAAACAGGTTTAATTGTTGCCTTGGCTGATAAACTCGAAACGCTGGTTGGGATTTGGGGCATCGGTTTACAACCGACGGGCGAAAAAGATCCGTTCGCATTGCGCCGTCATGCGCTGGGTGCGGTGCGTATGATTTTAGAAAAAAAATTACCTTTGTCATTGAGCGAAACCTTGAGTGCAGTTGAAACACAATTCACCGATAACGACCAGGTTAAAAACAGTGTTGAAGCGGTACAGGCTTTCATGATTGAACGCCTTAAAGGAATGCTCAAAGAGCAGGGCTATACGCCCGCGCATATTGAAGCAGTTTTGTCGAATAATCCGGATCGTCTGGATGAAGTTGAACAAAAACTTGCTGCGGTGCGTGCATTTGCAGTGCTGCCTGAGGCCGAAAATTTGGCCGCAGCCAATAAACGCTGCGTGAATATTTTACGTAAAGCGCTTGAGAAAGGCGAAGTGATCGCAGCAAGTATTGATCGAGGCTTGCTGACGGAAACATCCGAAAAGGCTTTAGCCCAAGCACTTGATCATGTTCGTCCGATCGTTACCGAAGCTTTGACGCAGCGTGAGTATCAAACAGCATTGACCTCGTTGGCAACTTTGCGTGAGCCGGTCGATGCATTTTTTGCGGATGTAATGGTGATGGCTGACAATGCAGCGGTTAAAGCCAATCGTCTGAAACTCTTGCAAGATTTGGCGCACTTGATGAATGGCGTGGCGGATATTTCGCAACTCGCAGTTTGATAAGAGAGTGAGTCTGAATCAAAAATAATGGCGCATACAGATGCGCCATTATTTTGGTTTCGATCTGATTGTTAAACATCAATGATCAACGCTTAATACTGAATCAGTGAAAACCAATCCTCCGAAATTAAAATCAAGTGCTGATATAAAAAGCCAACGCAGTTGCGTTGGCTTTTTGACTGATGCTACACTTAAATCGAATTTACTTCGATTTTGTAGTCGAGGCTTTAACTGCGTTGTTGACATTGGTCTCAGCGATTTCAACAGCTTGTTTTGCCGCTTTAGTCAATGAGTCGTATGCAGAGTTTGCGCTGGCAACAGCAGATTTCATCATTGAAACAACTGCTTCAGAACCTTGCGGCGCGTTTTTAGCAGCAGTGTCCAAGAATTGAGCCACTTGTTGGTTGTTGTGAGCGATTTGTGCTTCAGTAAATTTATTCAATTCAGCTTGTGCCGTCGAAGCAATTTCGTATACTTTTTTGCTGTAGGCCAAAGCTTTTTCAGCAGAAGGTTGAGCTGCGCCGTTAGCAACAGCGATAAAACCTTGAGCGTCTTTAGCAGACAACGCTTGACCCGATAAGTCAGCAGCTTGTTCCAAAGCGTCTTTAGCAGTCGCGATGTTCAAGTTGGTCAATTTGACCATTGATTCAAATGCTTTGTTGGTGATGGCGAAAAAAGTTTCAACAGAGGCTTTTTGTGCAGCAGCAAAATCTTCAGGTTTAACAGTCATGGTAAACTCCTTTTTGATGAGGTGAAAGTTGCAACATAATTTTTTAGAATGTTGGCATGCGCTGCATTAAACTAGGATAAACAAATTTTGTGCGTCGCAACAATTTGAATTTTACGCAGATCTTTGATTGAGTGCAAGTATTTTTTGTGCACTGCACAAAAATGTTGTTTTTTGCATGATTCTTGATGTTCCACACAAAATTATACGGCGCAAATAATGGGGAAAAATGTAAAGAAATAATTATTTAGGCAGGTAAAATGCTTGACAGGGCGGTATCGCTTGAATAAAGTACGATCACGTAGAAAATCTTGAAAATATCAAAAAAACTTCATTTATTTTATGGCGTTACAAAATATGTAAGTTATGCGTAAGTTATGGGCAGGAGATACTGCGTTTTTTGGACTTGAAAGTTTGTGCGCAATAAACGTTTGTTCTGTTTAATTAAAGTGGAGACAGCATGAAGACAAATCAATTAGTAAAAACATGGGGCTTAAGTATTGCAGCGATTTTGGCCATGGCAGCATGTGGCGATAAAGCAGCACCTGCAGCTGATAAAAAGGCTGATGGCGCTGCTGCACCAGCGGGTAGTGTTGAGTTAACGATCTCTTGCGGTTCTGTCGGACAAGATGCAGAAATTTGTAAAAAGAATGTCGATGAATGGGCGGCTAAAACGGGTAATAACGTTAAACTTTATTCTGACCCAAAAGATTCATCAGAAAAATTGGCATTATTGCGCCAACAATTCGCAGCAGGCGCATCTGACATTGACGTATTGATGGTTGATGTGGTTTGGCCGGGTATGTTGAAAGATCATTTGTTGGATTTGACTGCAGCTACTGCTGGGGCAGAAAAAGAGCATTTTCCATCGATTGTTGCGAACAACACAATTGATGGTAAATTGTTGGCAATGCCTTGGTTTACGGATGCGGGGTTGCTGTACTACCGTAAAGACTTGCTCGAAAAGCATGGCGAAAAAGTACCTACCACTTGGGAAGAGTTGGCAGCAACTGCTAAAAAAATTCAAGACGCAGAACGTAAGTTGGGTGCTAAAGACATGCAGGGTTTTGTATTCCAGGGCAAAGCAACGGAGTCGCTTACATGTAATGCGCTTGAATGGGTTACCTCATATAACGGTGGTACCGTTGTAGACAATACCGGCAAAATTACGATCAACAATTCACAAGCAGCGATGGCACTAGACACCGCCGCATCATGGGTGGGTACCATTACACCTCAAGGTGTGCTTAATTACGATGAAGAGGCGGCACGTGGCGTTTTTCAGAAAGGCAACGCGGTATTCATGCGAAATTGGCCGTATGCTTGGGCAGGTAGTCAAGCCCCTGAAAGCACAATTAAAGGAAAAGTAGGTGTGTCTCCACTGCCGAAAGGTGGGGCTGATGGTAAAAACTCAGCAACTTTAGGTGGCTGGCAGTTAGCTGTGTCTAAATATTCTAAGCATCCAAAAGAAGCAACAGACTTGATCATGTTCTTATCAAGTAAAGAAACTCAAAAAAAACGCGCGATTGATGGAGCTTATAATCCAACGATTCCTGCTTTGTACGCTGACAAAGAAATTTTAGATAAAAATCCGTTCTTTGCAGACTTACTAAAGCTATTCGAGTCTTCCTCAGTTGCGAGACCATCAAAACAAATTGGCTCAAAATACAACGAAGCTTCGAATGCATTTTGGAATGCAGCCAGCTCGGTTTTGGCAGGTAAAGCCAAAGGTGCAGAGGCGGTCGAAAAACTTGAAGAAGAGTTGAACAAGATCAGCCGCGGTGGTAAGTGGTAATTTAAAATGGACAAGCGTTTTATTAAAAACGCTTGTCTTTTTTATGCAATAGCAGCAGCTTATTAAAATAATATAGACAGCGCGTTGCGCTTGCAGCGATCACAGGAGATTCACATGGGTCAAAATCAACAGAGCGCATTGACGCGTCAACGTGTACGCAGCGCGTGGATTTTCTTGGCGCCGATGCTCTTTATTTTGATCTGCGTCGCAGGCTGGCCGTTAGCACGTACGATTTGGTTCAGCTTTACTGATGCTAATTTAAACAGCATGAGCAGTGCTAAATTTATCGGTATGGAAAACTATTTTGGTGAATATGGTTTGTTTGCAACGGGCAAAGCTTTGATTGCAGATAAATGGGGTTCAGCGATTTCCAATACATTATTGTTCTCTGTGATTTCGGTTACATTAGAAACGATTTTTGGTGTGATTGTTGCATTGGTTCTGAACGCTGAATTTAAAGGTCGTGCTTTTGTGCGCGCTGCAGTCCTTGTACCCTGGGCGATTCCAACCATCGTTTCTGCAAAAATGTGGGGCTGGATGTTGAACGATCAATTTGGTGTCATCAACAGCATTTTAAAAAGTATGGGGTTGATTTCTGAAGGCATTGCCTGGGTTGCCGATCCATCGCTATCTCTTTTCTCAGTCGTGTTGGTGGATGTTTGGAAAACCACACCATTCATGGCTTTGCTGATTTTGGCTGCTTTACAAATGCTGCCTAAAGATTGCTACGAGGCTGCTCAAGTAGATGGTATTCATCCCGTCAAAGTATTTTTCAAAGTGACTTTGCCTTTGATTAAGCCCGCCTTAATGGTGGCAGTGATTTTCCGTTTGCTCGATGCATTGCGCGTATTTGATTTGATTTATGTATTGACCTCCAATAGTGAAGATACGATTTCGATGTCGGGTTTTGTGCGTCAGGAAATGATTGATAACGGTAATGTCGGTTTTGGTTCGGCGGCGGCAACCGTACTCTTTTTGATCATCGGTCTGTGCACGATTGCATACATGAAATTTGGCAAAGTGAAGGTTGAGAGCTGATTAAGCTTTTGCTCAGCGTGTCACTTCTATAATTAAAGGAAAAATCATGTCAAAGAAATTAGGTTATCGCATCGCCTTTTGGGCTTTAGTCGCTGTCATCGTTGTGTTTTCGGTGTTTCCGTTTTATTACGCGATCATTACGTCATTTCGTACGGGTGAAGGATTGTATGACTCCAGTTTATTGTTGAATACACTCAACCCGCAAAACTATGTAGATTTATTGGGTAATACAGATCAACCATTTTTGAAGCATTTGTGGAATTCAATTATGGTTTCGACTGCTGTTGTGATCGTATCGTTGTTTGTGAGTGTGACTTCGGCTTACGCGTTGGGTCGTGTGAACTTCAAAGGCCGCGGCTTTTTACTGTTGATGGTTTTGGCAGTGTCGATGTTCCCTCAAGTGGCTGTATTGTCAGGTATGTTTGAAATGATGCGTGCATTTGGTTTGTACGGCAAAACTTTAGGTTTGATCTTGCCTTACATGATTTTCACTTTGCCGTTCACAGTTTGGGTCTTAACCACATTTATGCGTGATTTGCCGAAGGAGCTTGAAGAGGCCGCGATCATGGACGGTTGCACCCCTTGGCGCATCATCAAAGACGTATTCATGCCATTGATGTGGCCTGCATTGGTCTCAACCGGTTTGCTCGCGTTCATCGCTGCTTGGAACGAATTCATGTTCGCATTGACGTTCGTGAACAGCAATGATTCACGTACCGTACCGGTTTCGATTTCTTTGTTGAGCGGTGCGAGCCAATACGAGTTGCCTTGGGGCAAAATCATGGCCGCCTCGGTCATTGTGACATTACCGTTAATTGCTATGGTGTTGGCATTCCAGCGTAAAATTGTGTCTGGTTTGACGGCTGGTGCGGTCAAAGGTTAAACACACTATACAGGGGCGACTTTATGAGTTTCTTGCAACATCCCGATAATGCCAAAAATCCAGAATGGTGGCGTGGAGCGGTCATTTATCAGATTTATCCACGCAGTTACCAAGATTCAAACGGCGATGGCATTGGCGATTTGCAAGGGATCATTCAACGTTTACCCTACATTGCCGATTTGGGCGTAGACGCGATTTGGTTGTCTCCGTTCTTTAAGTCTCCGATGAAAGATTTCGGCTATGACGTGTCAGACTATTGTGATGTCGATCCGATGTTTGGCACGATTGAGGATATTAAAGAGTTGTTGGTGAAGGCTCATGCGCTGGGTTTGCGTGTGGTGATTGACCAAGTATTGAGCCACACTTCTGATGCCCATGCGTGGTTTGTCGAGTCTCGTAAAGATAAAATCAATCCAAAAGCCGATTGGTATGTTTGGGCGGATGCAAAAGATGACGGGACACCGCCGAATAACTGGATGTCGATTTTTGGCGGCTCTGCATGGCAATGGGATACCGGTCGCGAGCAGTATTACATGCACAACTTCTTGACCCGCCAGCCGGACTTAAATTTTCACAATCGTGACATGCAAGCGGCATTATTTGACGCAATGAAGTTTTGGTTGGATATGGGCGTCGATGGTTTCCGCCTCGACACCGCGAATTTTTATGTGCATGACCAACAATTGCGCAACAACCCGCCACGCGGCAAGCCGGTGAACGAAGATGGCGGTGCGCCGACCAGTAATCCGTACAGTTGGCAGCTCCATGAGTTCGATAAATCTCGCCCTGAGAATGTCGATTTTATGAAAAAGCTGCGCGTTTTTTTGAATCAATATTCAGGTGTGATGACGGTCGGTGAGTTGGGATCGGATGATCCTGTAGGCTCGATGATCGAGTACACCGCCGGTGGCGATAAGCTAAACATGACTTATACGTTCAAACTCTTGTCTGAGGACAATACTGCGGCGTGGGTGCACGGTGCTTTGGACGAATATGAGTCGCGTGCAGTCGATGGTTGCTGGCCATCATGGCCCTTGAGCAACCATGACGTACCGCGTTTAGCGACGCGTTGGTCAGCGACGAGCTTAGAGGCATTGAAAACTTACGCTGCGATGCAGTTGTGTATGCGCGGTAGTCCATGCGTGTATCAAGGTGATGAATTGGGCTTGCCAGAAGCCGAGTTGACGTTTGAAGAGTTGCAAGATCCGTATGGCATCACGATGTGGCCTGCATTTAAGGGTCGTGATGGTTGTCGTACGCCAATGCCTTGGTCAAAAAATCTGCCCAATGCGGGTTTTAGTGAGGGTAAACCGTGGTTACCCGTGGCGAAAACACATTACGACTTGTCGGTTGATCAACAGGGCGACGGCAGCTTGTTGGCGCACTATCGCCAATGTTTGCAGCAACGCAAGCAAATTCCGGTGTTAGTCACTGGCAAGATGATGGTTTTGCCGGTGCATCCACAAATTTTTGCGTTTATTCGTGAACTGGATGGCAAAAAATTATTCTGTGCATTCAATGTGTCGGATGTACCTGCAGCGATGACTTTGTCTTCAGACATCGTGATCTATGAATTGGCGGATTTTCCGCAAAGCAGTTTGACGTTGGTACTGAATCAACAGAATTTAAGTTTAGCGCCGTGGCAATCCGTGGTGGCTTGGGTTTAGTTGTCACTGAACCAGTAATAATATTTTTATAAAAAGGAAGCCAAAATGGCTGAGCTGATTTTTAAAGGCGTTCATAAGCGCTACGGAGACAATCCTTACACGATTCGTGATGTGAATTTACATATTGAAGATGGCGAGTTTTGCGTGTTCGTCGGCCCATCAGGTTGCGGTAAGTCGACTTTACTGCGTATGGTGGCCGGTTTAGAAGATATCACCAGCGGCGAATTACAAATCGGTGGCAAGCGTGTCAATGAAGCGGCACCTTCTGAGCGTGGTGTTTCGATGGTGTTCCAAAGCTACGCATTGTATCCGCACATGACGGTGTATGAAAACATGGCGTTTGGTCTCAAAATTGCCAAAACTGCCGACTTGGATGTAGACAAAAAAGTACGTCACGCTGCGCAAGTTTTGCAATTGGACCCTTTGCTTGAGCGCTTGCCGAAAGAGCTTTCGGGTGGTCAACGCCAACGTGTGGCGATTGGTCGTGCGATTGTGCGCGAGCCGGGCGTATTTTTATTTGATGAGCCTTTATCGAATTTGGACGCAGCTTTACGTGTTAAAACCCGTCTCGAAATCGCCCGTTTGCACGAAAATATTGGTACAGCCAGCATGATTTATGTGACGCATGATCAAGTAGAGGCAATGACTTTGGCAGATAAAATCGTTTTACTCAACGCGGGTGAGTCGGTACAACGTGACGGCTCTATCGCGCAAAGTGGCGCACCACTCGAACTGTACCATTTCCCTGTCAATAAATTCGTGGCGGGCTTCATCGGCTCACCAAAAATGAACTTTGTCAACGGTACGCTTGAATCTGCTGAGCCGGATTCAGCGACTGTGCGTATGGGCGATAAATCTTATCAAGTACGCATCAATGCGGTAGGCTTATCAACTGGTACTAAGCTTGAAATCGGGATCCGTCCAGAGCATACCAAAGTGGTTGATCATGATGGTGAGAATGTTATCGCAGGTAAAATCGAATTCATTGAGAAGCTCGGTGAAGCATCATACCTGTATGTGTCGGTACCCAATGCGGATGACACCATGACGGTGCGTCAGTCTGGTGATACGGCATATAACATTGGCGACACGCTTTTAGTGTATTTGCAACCTGATGTATTGCATGCATTTAAAGAAGATGGTCGCGCATGTGCTCGTACGATTCGTGTGGATTCGGTTAAAGACAGTTTTTCGGTTGCGGGTGTGGCCGGTGCGGTCGTTACTGAAGCGATTAAGATGTAAAGTAATTCAAAAAAATTAAGCACCTACTTTTTTGAAGCATCGATATTTGTGCGGGCTTCCCGCACAAATATTGATGCAAAATTTTGGTGATAGAAAAACCTCGCATTGCGAGGTTTTTCTATGTTGTCAAGCAATCAAAGTCGCGAAATGTTAAACCAAAGCCACACATGCCGCACCGATAAAATTCGCATCCACATCAGATGTGTTTTGCAAAATACGCACATGTACATGCGATGGAATCAATTTGTTTAAAGTCGATTCCACACGTTCACGATAACCTTCTGTTTGCCAAAACAAAGTACCTTCTGCCAAAATCCCTATGGTGTGGGCTTTGTTGGTCGACATATTTTGGCTTTTGATCACTCCTGCAAGTGCGGCGGCAGTCAGATCGGCACCGCGGTCAATCAGCGCGGTTGCGACATCGGCCATGACACCATGGTAACGGCGTAATTGTGTAACGTGACCGGCGTGGGTGCGCGAGCCGGCTTCCGGGTCAAATGCCCAAGCGTCTGGTAGAGCTAAACATGCTTCGCGACCAACGATGCGGCCAAAAATTTCGGGAATGTATTTGCCGGCGACGGCTTTTTCGAGGCGTTGTTTGCCTGGATTGTCGTCAACGCCTTCTGCGTCAAGTGCATCGTCGTATTTTGATAGGCACGATGGGTAAAGGTTACCCAACTCAAGGTTGACTGCCATCAATTCATCGCTGCTCCAGCCTTCACCTTCGACATCTGACAGTTTGGTGATTTGTGCCGTTTTGTAAAATCCTGCAGCATTCATACCGGTGCCAGCGATTAAACCGATATATTGGTCGCAATCGGGCTCCATCCAAGCTGCGGCGATCAATGTGGTGATGGTGTCGTTCAAAACGGGTATTTTATGCGCTGTTTGACCTTGTTTGGCAAGTGCGCCGACCAACTGCTCGCGCAAAGGTACGCCAATCATTTCGGCGATATTGATGCCCTTGGTCCAGTTAACCAGTGCCGCATCGCCATCGGGCGTGTTGGTTGACGGGTATGAAAAGCAATACCCCAAGTTGAACTTTGCATCCGAGCAGACTTTTTGGATCAATGCGGCTTGGCGTTCAAAAAACACCTCACGCGAAATTTCACCGATGGTTTGTGCTTCAGACATCAAGGTGCGATCGGCTTGCGGCTCGGTGATAAAGTTGACCGCTTTGCCGTCGAGCTTGACGTGCGCTGCACGAACATTGGTACCGCCGGCATCGAGCACGACGGCTTCACCATGCGCACCGCCGGTCGGACGACGCATAAATGAGGGCAGGGCTTTGATTCGTTGGCCATCGCGCGCCAAACCTTCGGCGATGTTACTCGCTAATTCGTCACGCGTTTGTTCGAGTTGTGCGCTAGATAAGGTCAGCGCATCAATGGCTGCTTGTGCTTCTTTTGATTCCATTGTTTGTCACCTCTGATATTTTTATAAGCAATACTGAACGACTAAAAACTTTATATTTACAGAAACTTTGCCGTACTTGTTTTCCGTGATGAAAGTGGCAAATCTGTCAGGAGTAGCCTGCGCGGGTTTGGAACAGATGACGCCGGAACGGTGCTGGTTTGAATGTGATATCGAGACGCGAATCCTGCGTCTCGATCCACTTGCATCCGCTTAAGCAGGTAAGCTCGCCAACTGCGTTTCCAACTTACTGACCGTCGCGCTGAACTCGTCGCGTCGCGCTTGCTCTTGTGCAACCACAGCTGGCGGGGCTTTGGCGACAAAAGCGTCGTTCGTGAGTTTACCATTACATTTGGCTATTTCGCCAACTAATCGTGTAATTTCCTTCGACAAGCGCTCACGTTCCGCCGCAACGTCGATCTCGACTTTGAGCATCAATGAGACGTCGCCTACCACTTGAACCGGTGCGCCGATGGCATCAGGCAATGCATCGCTGACCGTGACATCGGATAACTTGGCCAAAGTTTTGAGGTACGGCGCAAATTCGTTGAGCTTGGCGTGTTGCGCTGCAGGTGCTGCGATGAATAATGGTGCTTTGGTTGACGGTGCCAAATTCATTTCGCCGCGCAAATTACGGCATGAATCGACCAGAGCTTGCAATTCGTGCATCCATACATCGGCTTCAGGGCGCATTTTGGCTTCGTCGTAAGTCGGATATGGCGCAAGCATGATCGAGTCTGTGTTTTTCATGCCGGCGAGTGGTGCGACCGCTTGCCAGAGTTCTTCTGTGATGTATGGCATGATCGGATGCGTGATGCGCAAAGCGGCTTCTAACACGCGCAATAACGTACGGCGTGTCGCGCGTTGCTGCGCGGGTGTGCCATTTTGCAAACTGACTTTCGCCAATTCGACATACCAGTCGCAGTATTGGTTCCAGATGAATTGATACACGTGCTGCGCGATCAGATCAAGGCGGAAGTCGGGGAATTGCTTGGCGACTTCAAGTTCAAGTCGTTGCAACTCGTTGATGATCCAACGATCTACCGGCGAATAATCGAGCTCTGCACCCTCATCGGTACCGCAATCTTGACCTTCGCAATTCATCAAGACAAAGCGCGTTGCATTCCAAATCTTGTTACAGAAGTTACGATAACCTTCACAACGTTTCGAGTCAAAGTTAATACTGCGTCCTTGTGTGGCGAGCGCGGCAAAGGTGTAACGCAATGCATCTGCACCGTAGGCGGGAATCCCGTCAGGGAATTCTTTTGTGGTGGCTTTTTTGACCGCGGGTGCGGTTTCGGGTTTGCGCAAACCGGTCACGCGTTTTTCGAGCAGCTCAGGCAAAGCAATCCCGTCGATCAAGTCGACTGGATCAAGCACGTTGCCTTCGGACTTGCTCATTTTTTTGCCCTCGCTGTCGCGAATCAAACCGTGCACATACACCGCGTTGAATGGATTCTGACCGGTGAAGTACTTGGTCATCATGACCATGCGTGCCACCCAGAAGAAAATAATGTCGTAACCGGTGACTAATACTGATGAAGGTAAAAAGTGCTTGAGATCTGGCGTTTCGTTCGGCCAACCGAGTGAGCTGAACGGCACGAGTGCACTTGAGAACCAAGTGTCGAGAACATCTTCGTCACGTTTTAAAGATAATTCGTCATAATAATTTAAGGCATCAGTAGAAATTAAGGCAAACATTGGTTCACTAAATTCAATTCCAATGTGAGCTTTGTATGCTGATCTTATTGTTTGTTCAAAATTGTGTCTAGTTGTGACATTGAAATTTGTTAAGGTTATCTTCAATGAGCCTGTGGCATTGGGAGAATCAACTTTTCTTTGAAGGGCTTTGCGTTTGGCTTCAGTTTCGTCTCTTCCGACAAAAATCTGTCCTTTGTGATCGTACCATGCTGGGATTTGATGGCCCCACCAGAGTTGGCGTGAAATGCACCAATCTTGGATGTTGTTGAGCCATTGGTTGTAAGTGCTGTTCCAGTTGTCGGGCACGAGGCGGATTTCACCGTTATTCACGGCAGCCAAAGCCGGTTCGACGATGGCGGCTTTGCCTTTGCCGGTCAAATCCATAAACCATTGATCGGTCAGCATTGGTTCGATCACAGTGCCGGTGCGGTCGGATTTGGGCTGTTGAAGTTTGTGTGGCGCGACTTTGATCAGTAACTGTTGGGCATCGAGATCGGCGACGATTTGCTTGCGCGCGACAAAACGATCCAAAGCGTGATATGCACTTGGGATTAATTTATCTACAAATATACCTGGCAAACTTCCTGAAATCACAGGGCTCGTCGTATACGTATGGTCTCTCAGGGTTGTATTATTGTTGCTTGACGCAATTTTTCCATCAAGAGAGAAAATACTGAATAGAGTCCAGTTACTTGGAAGGACTTCATGAGTCTCAGCAATTGCTTTTTGAATAATCTCTTTATTTCGTAGCCATACTTGGTAATCATTGAAATCATGTGCCGGTGTGATTTTGACCACGCCCGTGCCAAAATCTTTATCAACGTATTCATCGGCGATGATCGGAATCGTGCGATTACACAGTGGCAGGTGAACTTGTTTGCCGACCAAGGCCGTATAGCGTGTGTCTTCGGGATGAACACACAATGCCAAATCGCCAAGTAATGTTTCGGGGCGTGTGGTCGCAACGGTCAGGCCTGTGATGTTTTGCGTGTTGCCTTCAGCATCGACAATCGTTTGCGCGCCGTCAACGAACGGGTACAGGATGTGCCACATTGAGCCGTCGACTTCTTCGGTCACGACTTCAAGGTCGGAAACCGCCGTGCCAAGCACGCTGTCCCAGTTGACCAAACGTTTGCCGCGATAAATCAAGCCGTCTTCATGCAAGCGCACAAATACTTCGGTCACTGCAGCCGACATTTTGTCATCCATCGTGAAATATTCGCGTGACCAGTCAATGCTTGAACCCATGCGACGAATTTGTTGGCTGATGATGTTGCCGGATTTCTCTTTCCACTGCCAAACTTTGTCCGTAAATGCTTCACGACCCAAGTCGAAGCGGCTGATGTTGTCCGCCGCCAGTTGACGTTCGACCACGATTTGTGTCGCAATCCCTGCGTGATCGGTACCGGGAATCCACGCCGTGTCTTTACCCGACATGCGTGCGTGGCGGGCGCAAGCATCCATTACGGTTTGGTTGAATGCGTGCCCCATGTGCAGCGTGCCCGTGACGTTGGGCGGTGGCAAAAAGATGCTGTAGGCTTCTGCACCCTCGGTCACGTTTGCCGTCGCGTAGCCGCTGTTTTCCCAATGCGCGCGCCAGTGTTGTTCCAGTTCGGCCGGATTGAATGATTTATCAAGGGAATCAAGAATGGGAGTTGTGCTCATAAGATCTTTTTACAAATAAACAACGTGCATCGGACGAGGCACGTTGGAGGTCAATCGAAAGCGGTATTATAAAGGGTTATGCGCGATTTAGGGCTGGATGAGTTATTAATGGCTTAAATAGGAAATCAGAACGGCTGAAACAGTCGTTGACGATCAATCATACGTGAGTCTAACGTCCACCCGCGACATCAATAAATGTGCCGGTGCAGTATCGTGCTGCATCGGACAGCAGCCAAATAATCGCTTCGGCCACTTCATCTGGTGTACCGATGCGTTGCATCGGTACCGTTGAAATTTCGGATGTACCACCATTTTTATCGTGAATTGTTGTATCAATCACGCCCGGTCTGACCGTATTGACACGAATGTTTTCGGGCGCGACCTCCTTGGCCAAACCGATGGTCAGCGCATCTAAAGCAGCTTTGGAGGCGGCATAATCGACATAGCGATTGGGTGAGCCGAGTACGGCAGCGCGTGATGAAACATTGATAATCACGCCACCGTCATGGCCGTAGCGCGTGCTCATGGCTTTGACCGCTTCACCGGCACACACAAAAGCACCAGCGATGTTGGTCGTAAAAATCGCGGTCAAACGCGCAAAATCCATCTGATCGACGCGACCAAGCAATGGCGTAATGCCGACATTGTTGACCAAACCATCCAGTCGCTCAAAAACCTTGAGCACTTGGGCAAATAAGTCTTGAATGTCGGATTCAACCGCCAAGTCGGCTGCAAAAATGCGGGCATCGCCACCTTTAGCGATGATTGCATCGCACACCGATTGAGCCGCAGCTTCGTTTTGATGATAATGCACAGCCACAGACCAACCGGCTTGCGCTGCAAGGATCGCAGTTGCTGCACCAATTCCACGGGATGCGCCGGTAACGAGGAGGACTTTGCGGGTCATATCAATACTACTTTAGACGAGATGAGCGATTTTAGCGAACGCGCGCTCAGCGCAAGCAATGGTCTGGGCAATGTCGGCATCGGTGTGTGCGGCGGAAATGAATCCTGCCTCAAATGCTGATGGTGCGAGATAGACGCCTTCATCCAGCATCGCATGGAAAAACGCAGGGAATAAATCAACACGTGAAGCCATTACGTCGGCATAGCTTTTCGGCGCTAATTCGGAGAAGAAAATCCCGAACATACCACCCTCGATTTCGGTTGAGAACGGCACGCCGGCTTTTTGTGCCGCTGCGCTAAATCCTTTGAGCAACGTTTCGCCTTTGCTGCGTAAGTTTTCAAAAAAGCCGTTTTCGCGGATGAGGTTCAACGTGGTCAAACCCGCCGCAACCGCGACTGGATTACCCGACAATGTACCGGCTTGATAAACGCCGCCAAGCGGTGCCATGTGCGCCATGATATCGGCGCGACCACCGAATGCTGCGACAGGCATACCGCCGCCGATGACTTTACCGAGTGTGGTTAAATCTGCTTTGACACCGTATAAACCTTGCGCACATTGCAAACCGACGCGAAAACCGGTCATCACTTCGTCGATGATCAAGACTGCGCCGTGTGTTGTGCACAGTTCGCGCAATGCATTCATAAATTCAGATGAGGCGCGCACGAAATTCATATTGCCCGCAATTGGCTCGAGAATCACGGCCGCGATGGCATCGCCTTTTTCGGCAAATAAGGTACGCAATGCTGTGACATCGTTATACGGTAAAACCAACGTGTCGTTCGATACCGCGACTGGTACGCCGGCAGAGCTCGGATTACCTAATGTCAACAAACCCGAACCTGCTTTGACCAGCAAACTGTCGGAGTGACCGTGATAGCAACCTTCAAACTTGATCAGCAAGTCACGACCCGTAAAACCACGCGCCAAGCGAATCGCACTCATCGTCGCTTCGGTACCTGAGGATACCAAACGCACTTGTTCTAAACTCGGCAGCATCGCGCACAATGCTTCCGCCATCTCGACCTCAGCGCGCGTTGGCGCACCGAACCCAAGACCGTTAGCAGCGGCATCTTGAACTGCTTTGACGACCGCTGGATGCGCATGACCGACAATCGCCGGCCCCCAAGAGCCGACGTAGTCGATGTATTTCGTATCGTTTTCATCCCACATGTACGCGCCTTCTGCGCGTTTGATGAAGCGTGGGGTGCCACCGACTGAGCGGAATGCACGCACGGGAGAGTTAACGCCGCCCGGTGTGGTCAATGAGGCGCGGTCGAATAATATTTGGTTTTGGTTGGTCATAAATGTAGGTAAATAAATACGGAAAGTAAGTTTACTTTTACAGGGTGGTAAAAGGGATGCGGTGGTCTAACGAGTGATTCGAGCGGATTAAGTTATTGCAAAGTGTTCGGTGAAGGTGTCGGACGTTTGGCGACTTCGACGACTTTTCCTTCATCGGTTTCGCCGTCTTCCATTTGGCGTGTCCAGTAGAAACGGTCGGGAATTTTTTTGCCCATGCCCATGCTGATGCCGTGTTTAAGCGTTTGCCATGTGTATTCGAGCGCCTCGCCGACGGCTTGCGGTGTTGGTTGGCCGTGCGCGATCAAGGCGGTGACTGCAGCGGATAATGTGCTGTTCGCGCCCAGAAAGGAGTCTGATAAACGTGCAGTTGAATCTGTGCGTAATAAACCTTCGTCGTGAAACAATTGATGCACGACTTGTGTGTCTGGTGCGGTCGCATCGGTCACGAGAATGTATTCACAACCCATGCCGAGCAAAGCTTGCGCGTGTGCATTGATCAGTATATGTGGTTGATGTGCTGCGATACTCGAGAAGTCGTGTTTGATTTCTGCGAGCTGCATCAGCAAGGGTTTTTGCGCGATGAGTAAATGCGTATTCGGCAGAATTAATTCGTGAATTGCGCGGATGATGTCATCGGCATCATTGTCTTCGTCATCATCGGCAACCAAAACCGATGGCGCAAGAATCACTGGCACATTTGGATAGTCTGCGATGATTTCGGCAATCACGCGCACCATGTTCAGATCGGGCATGACGCCGATTTTGATCGCCTGTATGACGGAGTCCTCCAGTAGCGTGCGGGCTTGGTCGTCAATCCAGTCGGCATCCAGAGGACAAACGGCATCCAGTTGACTGAAGTCGCCCGTTAATAAAGCCGTCGGCACGGTAAACGCACATGCCTCCAAGCTTGCGCAAGTTAGTGCATCGGCTGCAATACCTGCGCCACCGGTAGGATCATGGGCATTGAAGCTCAAAACAATGGGGTAGGTCATGGTTGTTCTCTTAAAAAATGTGCCGTCAATAATGGTGTATATTATAATCCTACCCGTTGGCTAAAATTTATCGATTAAGGAAAAAGATGAAAACTTGGATGTGTTTGATTTGTGGTTGGGTTTATGACGAAGAAACGGGCGCGCCTGAGGATGGCATTGCACCCGGTACGCGCTGGGAAGATGTGCCGATGAATTGGACATGCCCGGACTGTGGTGCCCGTAAAGAAGATTTTGAGATGATGGAGTTTTAAATTGATCAGACAAAAGTACAAACCTACTTTTGTCGGGGAATAGAAAATTTGAGCGGGAAACCCGCACAAATTTTGAAGCACAATCGAGGAAACCCATAAAAAAGCTGCGAATTTAATTCGCAGCTTTTTTGTTTTGATAAATTGATTAACAAATAAATAACTAAATTATTGCGACAAAATCCATTTCGACAATGTTTTTAAATCCGCATCCGAAACATCCGGCATCGGCTGCATCGGTGTACTGCCCCAAACGCCGACACTGCCGCGGCTAATGCGATCAGCCATTTTATTCTCAGCTCCGGGTTGGCCGGCGTATTTTTTCGCCATTTCTCTAAATGAAGGGCCGATGATTTTTTTGTCGAGCGAATGGCAAGCGAAGCAATTGTTGGCCTTGGCAATTTGTGGGTTTGCGTGGGCGACACCTGTTAATAAAGCGGTGGTTAATAAGGTAAATAAAAAAAGGCGTTTCATGTGTGGTGTCCTTGACCCAAAAGGGTCAGTCTATAAGGTCTTGGGTGAGTTTTGGTTGACGCTTGATTGTGGTTATTGTGACAAAATCCATTGCGAAAGTGCTTTGAGATCACCATCTGAAATTCGGGTATTGGCGGGCATTTTCTCTTGACCGAACAATGAGGTGATGCCCTTGCGGATGGTGCGTTCGATCTCAGCGGAGCCTTTGGTATCGCCACGAAATTCTTGGGCTATGGATTGAAATGATGGGGCTTTTTTCTTGGTATCAATGGCGTGGCACTTAAAGCATTGGTTGTCGCGTGCAATTTGCTCATTGGCGTGGACCGTTGACGCAAACAACAGTGTTGCAGTGAGTGTCAGGATGATTGGGCGCATGGTGTGTTCTCCGATATGTTTGTATGACTTATTGCTTGATATTGTAAAACGTCAGCGTACGAAATAGTTGACGAGTGCGATAATTTTTTACTTAATTATTATACATTTGTCGACAATCAAAACTTAGAGTCAAATTGAAGCGCGTTTGCTGGGTTAAAAATGGTGCGGGAATAAAGAGATTTTGCCTGTGCTATTTGGGTCATGTATTGTAATCATCGTTTTAATTTGCCTTTGATGTCATAAAACTCAAGTTCGAGGTATGTGGCGAACCATTGGGAGGGTGGATTACGCTATAATCCACGCTTCAATGGACAATCGATCTTACGATAAGGCAAACACATGGCGCTCCTGCACTCCCAATTCGACCCTGTTGCATTCAGTATTTTTGGCTGGCCTGTGCACTGGTATGGCTTGACCTATCTCGCGGCCTTTTTGATGTTTTTGCTGATCGGTAAATACCGTGCACGCAAAATGCCTTTGTTGGGTTTTAAACCAATTGAGTTGGACGATATTTTATTTTATGGTGTGCTCGGGGTGATTTTGGGTGGCCGATTGGGTTATGTGTTGTTTTATAAACCGGCAGATTTTTTAGCTCATCCGTTGGATATTTTTAAAGTTTGGCAAGGCGGCATGTCGTTTCATGGCGGTTTCTTGGGCGTTTTAGTTGCGATGTGGTGGTATGGTCGCAAAACGGGCCGTGGTTTTTGGCAAGTCGTTGATTTTATCGCACCGCTTGTTCCACTAGGTTTGGCAGCCGGTCGATGGGGTAACTTTATGAATGGTGAGCTATGGGGGCGTGTATCGGATCAAGCGTACTCATGGCTCATGGTTTTTCCGCAAGCGCAAAGCGCGGATGAACAACTGCTCGCCACTACTCCTACTTTGCTTAATCATCCAGCGATTGCAGTCGTTTATAACGCCATGGGTGGTTTGCCGCGCCATCCGTCGCAGATTTATCAGTTGTTAGGCGAGGGGCTTTTATTATTCATCGTGCTTTGGGTGTACGCACGCAAAATTCGTTCTGTTGGTTCAGTTTCGGCTGTGTTTTTGATTGGCTATGGTCTGATGCGTTTCTTGGCTGAGTTTGCACGGGAGCCGGATGACTTTCTGGGCTTGTTCGCCGGATTCTCAATGGGGCAAATTCTGTCTTTGCCGATGATTGTTTTTGGCATCGGTTTATTGATGTGGTCTTATCGAAAAAATAATTCAGCCGCATAATTGACATCACAATCGGGAGGTGACATGCGCGAATTGATGGGTCGAATCAGTATCGTCGGTATGTCACGTGGCCTGATCTCGTGTGCGAGCACGCCGGCGACGAAATATGAGCGGGTATTTTCCTACGCACCGCCACCCGATATGAGTACGCCGCTCGCCCAAAAAATCAGCCAAGGACAGACGAGGAATGGTCAGTCCGGAGTTTATCCATTATCGGATGGCATTGAAGCACTGGCCATACTCACGAGTCTCATAAAAGCTGCGCAAAAAACCTTAGATATCCAATACCACTCGATTCATGCGGGCAATAGCACGACGCTGTTGCTCAACGAAACCATTCTCGCCGCCCGTCGTGGCGTTAAAGTCCGCATTCTGATTGACGGGGTCGATGCACAAGGCAAGCGCAGCGACATTGATCAAATCGCAGCCCATCCGAATATTGACATTCGTGTTTATAACCCCGTACAGCGATTCAACGGTAATTTCATCACGCGCAATGCGATGTTTTTGCTGCACATCAAAAAGTTGCATCGACGTATGCACCACAAAATCTTGATTGCTGATGGTGTGATGGGCTTGACCGGCGGGCGTAATATTGGCGATGCGTATTTTAATGCCGATAGTGATGATAATTTTTCTGATTTGGACGTGTTGTTGTGTGGGCCTGCGATTAAGTCCTTGGAGCAAAGTTTTGATGCGTACTGGAATTCAAGCAACACTTTGCCGGTACAAGCACTCCACTTTAAACGTGACCAAGCAAAACCTGAAGAAGTGCAGGTTTACGATCGAAAAATCAAAGCTTTTATTGATAAGGCACGGGCGCAAAATAATCCGTATCTTTTAGCGCTTGAGCGTGTCGAAACCACGATGTTACCGAAGGCTGTTACGGGCATGATCTGGGCTGATACGCAAATTCTTTCGGATCCCGCAGATAAAATTAACCGCAATCCAATCAGTCGAGTCATCAAATTACCTGATACGGCCGATGCGCGCAATAACGACCCCGATACGGTGGTATTCAATCAAGTCGCTCAAATGATTCAATCGGCGAAGCATGAAGTGGTGATTGCCAATGCATATATTTTATTGGGCGAAGCGTTCACGCAATTGTTGGAAAGTCTGCCCAAAAAAGGCGTGCGTGTGGTTTTGGTAACCAATTCACTTGAGTCCAATGACGTGCCGTTTGTGATGGGACATTACGATCCTTACCGCCGACGTTTATTGAATGCCGGTGTTGAATGGTACGAGTTACGCGGTTTTCCCAATGTGCGAACGCTACGCACGACTGGACGTAAGCGACAGTTCTACAGCAATGGTCAGTCGCGTACTACGCTGCACAGTAAGGCTATGGTGGTCGACAATCAACATGCGTTTGTCGGTTCGATGAATTTTGATCCGCGTTCAATTATCTGGAATACCGAATTAGGCGTATTCGTTGACTCTGCCGCATTTGCCCAACGCATTCGTCAGTTGATTTTGAACGCGACGCAGCCGATTTACAGTTATAAGGTGCGTCTGGAGTCTGATGGGCGTTTGATTTGGCCTTTATCACCCGTACCCAGCGCGTATGACATCAAGTACAACATCAATCGCCCCTTGGATCAAGAACCAGGCAGTAATTTTCGTAAAGTTGAAAAATGGTTGAGTAAAATCGTGCCGGAAACGTATATGTAGTTTGAGCCGGTCGCTTCACGTTGTGTCGCTTTAGATTGCACCATACAGTTCTTTGATGTCGGCGTCGTCTAATGCAATGCAGCCCCAAGTCCAGTCGCTTGCATTGCCGTTACCGTGAATCATGATGTCACCACCCAGTGCAGTTTTTTGGGGCGGGCTGATTTTGCTTTGATTTGCTGAGACGATTTGATTGTAAACGGTGCGACTGATACGCTTCTCGCTTAATGCAAATTGAGCGTCATTGATATTGGGATAACTGATGCCCAAACTCAGATAGAACTGGCTGTTTGGATTTTTGTGGCTGATGTAATAGTCACCCTCGGGCGTAGCTCGATCACCTTCTAAATATTTGTGACCGATGGGCTTTGAACCTAATGCAATTCGGTATTCACGCAATAATTTCTCACCATCAAATAACTGCAAACGTCGTTTGGATTTAAACACCACGATACGAGCATGCGCAATTTTTTGAGGTAAAGCGGTTGAATTTAAATTCGTTGTATGGGTCGTCCGCGTCAATTGAGTCGCAGAAATTTCTTTCGCTGGTGATGAGCTCCATTGAGTGAAACCCAAGAGCAGCGAAGCAAGCAATAATGCAACCAAGGCAGTTGCAACATAACGAAGTTTAAACATGGGGGGGTGTAAAAATCAGTGGTTTTTACCGAAGACACCCAAGCCGACACCGGCCAAAATAAAAGCCGAACCTGAGGTACGGTTAAAACGTCGCATGTTGCGCGGAGTCGCCAAA
>JBIKPB010000086.1:0-6823 GCA_044357705.1 Formosimonas sp.
ATGATTTGTCTGCACAAGATGCGCTATGTGGCAAGACAACTTATGTCTGTACGTCTGCGACATATCCTTTGTATGCTCACGTAGCGCAATGTTTACATGCGACTCGTGCGCTTCAGGCGGGTATCCATTCAAGCGCGGTGGTTGCTGATTCGGCTCAAGTCCATCCTTCGGCACAAATTGATGCACGTGTTGTGATTGGTGCGCGTGCGCAAATCGGGGAGCGAGTTCATCTCAAGGCTGGTGTGGTGATTGGTGACGATGTCGTTATCCATAATGACAGTACGTTGCATGCCAATGTAACAATCTATAACGCGTGTGAAATTGGTATGCGTGCCATCATTCATGCGGGTGCGGTAATTGGTTCGGATGGGTTTGGTTTCGCGCCAAGTGCAGCAGGTTGGCAAAAAATCCCTCAAGTCGGTCGGGTCTTGATCGGTAATGATGTGGAAATTGGCGCGAACACAACGATTGACCGGGGGGCGCTCAATGACACGGTGATTCATGATGATGTCAAACTCGACAACCAGATTCAAATTGCGCATAATTGCGTCATTGGCGCGCATACGGCAATTGCTTCGTGTGTGGGCATCGCAGGCAGTACAACAATTGGTTCACGCTGTATGATCGGCGGAGCTGCAATGATTGGTGGGCATTTGTCGATTGCGGACAATACTGTAATTTCGGGAGCGACCGCGGTGCCCAGTTCAATTACTGAGGCGGGGCAATATTCAGGTATTATGCCGCCAATGTTGCATCGTGATTGGGAGCGTAATGCTTCACTGATTCGTCATTTGTCCGAATTGCGCAAACGTGTGCGAACGTTAGAAAAAAATAATCCAAATAAGGAAGCATGATGAGCGAAAAAAATACAGAACTACAAGCAGGTTATGACATTAACGAAATCATGAAGCGGATTCCGCATCGTTATCCATTTTTATTGGTGGATCGTGTGGTTGAGTGGAAGTACGATGACTATCTCATCGCAACCAAAAACGTTTCGATGAACGAGCAGTTTTTTGTCGGTCATTTTCCACACAGCCCAGTCATGCCCGGTGTTTTGATTATGGAGGCACTCGCTCAAGCCTGTGCGCTACTTTGGGTTCAAGAGTCAGATCCTTCAGCAATGTTTTATTTTGTCGGAATGGAAAATGTTCGTTTCAAACGTCCTGTGGTACCCGGTGATGTCTTGAGGTTAGAGGTCAAACTTGCGCGCGTGATCCGCGGTTTTGCCAAGTTTGATGTTAAAGCATTGGTTGATGGCGATGTCGCAGCCGAAGCGCACTTGATGTGTGCTTATCGTGTCGATAAAAAAGGCGAATAATATGGCAGTACAGATTCATCCTACTGCGCTGGTCGATGCTAAAGCGCAAATCGGCGTTGATGTCACAATTGGTCCTTTTACTATTGTCGGCGAGCATGTCGTCATTGGCGATCGGACACAAATCGGTGCGCACAACGTTATTGAAGGTCATACGCGCATTGGATCAGATAACAATATCGGGCACCATACCGTTTTAGGCGCAGCTCCTCAAGATAAAAAATACGCCGGTGAGGCGACGGCCTTGGAAATTGGTGATCGTAATTTAATTCGTGAGTTTTGCAGTTTTCACCGCGGTACGACACAGGACGATGGTGTCACGCGTGTTGGCAATGACAACTGGATTATGGGTTACGTGCATTTGGCACACGACTGTCAGATTCATAACCACACGATTTTGGCCAGTAATGCGCAACTTGCTGGCCATGTGCAGGTGTTTGATCATGCAATTATTGGTGGTGTGACGGGTGTACATCAATTTGTACGCATCGGTGCACACGCCATGATTGGCGGTGGCTCTGCATTACACCAAGATGTACCACCATTCGTCATGGCGACCGGTACGCCATGTAAACCGTTTGGTCCAAATACCGAGGGTCTCAAGCGTCGTGGCTTTACGCCGGAACAAATTTTGGCGATCAAACGCGCTTATAAAATCGTCTATCGCCAAGACTTATCCATCGAACAGGCGATACTCAAAATCAATGAGGCTGCGGCAGCCGATCCGGCGAGTGCTGATCCATTGCGTCTGTTGAGCACCTTTCTGGCGAGCTCGGATCGTGGCATCACACGCTGATATGCAGGATTCAGATCGGGATTTAAACATCGCTTTGGTCGCTGGCGAATCATCTGGTGATCAGCTCGCAGCAGAACTGCTCAAAGGCGCACATGCGGCGTATGGCAGTGTTAATGCCGTTGGTATCGCTGGCGACGCGATGGTGGCACAAGGCGTTGACCCGTGGTGGTCATCGCAGTCGCTCGCGGTGCGTGGTTATTTTGAGCCGATCAAACATCTGCCACGCATTCTCAAAATGCGCAGTGAATTGATTGCTCGTTTGTCTTCAACCGCACGTCCCGATGTTTTTGTCGGTATTGATGCACCTGATTTCAATCTCGGTGTTGAAACGCGATTGCGCGACAATGGCATTAAAACCATGCACTACGTCAGCCCATCGATTTGGGCGTGGCGCGCGAAACGGATTGAAAAAATCCGCCGTGCCGCTGATCACGTGTTGTTACTTTTCCCTTTTGAGCAAGATATTTACACTGCGGCGAATATTCCCGCCACTTATGTCGGCCATCCGTTCGCTGCGCATATTCCCATGCAAGCCAAGCCGCAAGCAGCACGTCAAGCGTTGCACATTGACGAGCATAAAACCACGGTTGCATTATTACCCGGTTCGCGTTCATCCGAGATTGACTACAATGCGCCAGCATTTTTTCAAGCAGCGGTTTTATTGGAACAACAGTTGGGTGCTGTACAGTTTATCTTGCCGGTAGCGCATGCGGCGCTCAAAGATAAAATCCAAGCCATGCGTCAGCAATTTGCGCCGAACATTGAGTTGCGCGTATTCGATGGCCAAGCGCGCAGCGTGATGGAGGCTGCTGATGCAGTTTTGGTCGCCAGTGGCACGGCAAGCTTGGAAGTGGCACTGTACAAAAAACCGATGGTGATCTCGTATCAAACCTCCAAAGTTTCGGCGTGGTTGTATCCCAAATTCGCATTGTTGCCATGGATCGGTTTGCCGAATATTTTGTTGAATGAATCATTCATTCCCGAAGTCTTGCAAGACGACGCAACACCCCAAGGCTTGGCGAGCGCGTTGCTCAATGAGATTGATCGTTATGCACAAGATGCGACGGTGAATGAGCGTTTGATCGACATGCATTTGTCCTTGATCCGAGATACACCGACTTTGTGTGCGCAGGCAATCGCTCAAGTAGTTGAACGATAATGACTTCATCAAATATATTTTTAAGCGCGCCATCATGTCCGATTTGTTTTCCATAGATTACAGTCAAGCCCGTATCATTTGTGGCACAGACGAAGCGGGGCGTGGTCCACTGGCCGGTGACGTGTATGCGGCTGCTGTAGTGCTCGATGCTGCGCAACCGATTGCGGGGCTTAATGACTCAAAAAAACTCACTGCAAAAAAGCGCGAAGCCTTGTTTATTGAGATTCAACATAAAGCGGCCGCTTGGTGCATCGCCACGGCGAGTGTTTCTGAGATTGACGAATTGAATATTTTGCAAGCCTCGATGCTCGCAATGACGCGCGCGGTACAAGGTTTGCATTTGAAAGTAGACTGGGTCTGGGTCGATGGCAATCATTTCCCCAAAGGTTTGACGCGTGAAGGTTATGCCGGCAAAGCTTTGGTGCAAGGCGACGCGTTGGAGCCCTGCATTTCTGCTGCGTCGATTTTGGCTAAAGTCGCGCGCGACGCGTCATTACTGCAACTGCATGATGAATATCCACAATACGGTTTTGCACAACACAAAGGCTATCCGACCGCACAACATTTAGCAGCGCTAAAAATGCACGGCGTCACACCGCACCATCGCAAAAGCTTTGCGCCGGTGCGCGATATTTTGCAGGAGCGTGTTTGATGAACCTCATCAGCTCCAAAGACAATGCCGCGGTCAAACAACTCAAACGCTGGTTGGATAAACCCAAGCGCAGTGATGCGATCATCGTGCTTGAAGGCATTCATCTGGCGCAAGCGTATTTTGAAAATGGCTTGATGCCGGAGCGCATTTGGGTTGCACAAACTGCATTGAACAATCCCGAGATCAAAACATTATTGAGCCAAACGTCGAGTCGGCTCGATATATTGTCTGACACGGTATTTCGCAGTGTCAGCACGCTCGCACAGGGTGAGAGCATTTTGTGTGAAGTAGTTAAATCTAAACCTGTTGCACCGTTGTTGGATGCCAAAGCCAATGCGATTTTGATTGACGGTGTGCAAGATGCGGGTAATCTTGGTTCGATTTTGCGCAGCGCAGCGGCAGCCGGCGTGGTGAATGTTTACCTCAACGATGCGTGTGTGAATCCATTCTCACCCAAAGTGTTGCGCGCCGGTGTTGGGGCACATTTTTCACTAAATATCATTGATGCAGTGGATTTATCTGCTGCAGTTATCGATTTGCAAGCACAGGGTGTGAAGGTGTTCGCAACTGATTTAAAAGCGCAAAACAACATTTATCAGACCGATTTGCGCCAACCCACTGCTTGGCTGCTGGGTTCGGAAGGTTCCGGCGTTTCAGCTGAGTTGATTGATGCCGCGAGTGCTGCTGTTGTCATTCCGATGGTCGCTGGCGAATCACTTAACGTTGCGGCTGCAGCTGCCATTTGCTTGTTCGAAACTGCGCGTCAGCAGAACTGTGGCGTATAAAGCCGACAAAAAATAAGTAACTCAATAAGATCAATACTAAATAGCAGTTTTGAAATAGTTTGAGTTAATATTAAACGCATTGATTTTATAGGAATTATTCATCATGACCAGCACTCAGCAACGCGCCGCACTACAAAATCAAATTTGGAAAATCGCGAATGACGTCCGAGGCTCTGTGGATGGCTGGGACTTTAAACAATATGTCCTTGGTACCTTGTTTTATCGCTTCATCAGCGAACATTTTGCCAGCTACATTGAGGGCGGTGATGAGAGCGTTCATTATGCCGATATGTCGGATGACGTCATTACAGCCGATATTAAAGACGATGCGGTGAAAACCAAAGGTTATTTCATCTATCCGAGTCAGTTATTTAAGAATATTACGGTAAACGCCAACACCAATGACAGCCTAAACACCGATTTGGCCAATATTTTTTCAGCGATTGAAAGTTCAGCCAACGGTTATGAATCTGAAGCAGACATCAAAGGATTGTTTGCCGATTTTGACACCACCAGCAACCGCTTGGGCAATACGGTTAAGGACAAAAACAGCCGATTGGCCGCCGTACTCAAAGGAGTGGAGGAACTCAATTTCGGTGATTTTGCAGACAATCAGATCGACTTGTTTGGTGATGCGTACGAGTTTTTGATTTCAAATTATGCCGCCAATGCGGGCAAATCTGGCGGCGAGTTTTTTACGCCACAACACGTCTCTAAACTCATCGCCCAGCTTGCCATGCACAAGCAGGCCAAGGTGAATAAAATCTACGACCCCGCTTGCGGTTCTGGTTCATTGCTCTTACAAGCCAAAAAGCATTTTGATGAGCATGTCATCGAGGATGGTTTTTACGGGCAAGAAATCAATCACACCACTTACAATCTTGCGCGGATGAACATGTTTTTGCATAACATCAACTACGACAAGTTCAATATGGTGCTGGGTAACACGCTCATTGACCCGCATTTTTGTGATGACAAACCATTTGACGCGATTGTATCCAATCCGCCGTATTCGGTGAAATGGATCGGCGACGACGATCCCACTCTGATTAATGATGACCGCTTTGCACCTGCGGGCGTACTCGCGCCTAAATCCAAAGCCGATTTTGCTTTTGTGTTACACGCTTTGAGCTACCTGTCAAGCAAAGGCAGAGCAGCCATCGTTTGCTTCCCCGGCATTTTTTACCGTGGTGGCGCAGAGCAAAAGATCCGTAAATATTTGGTGGATAACAATTACGTTGAAACCGTGATTGCACTCGCCCCCAATTTATTTTACGGCACCTCCATTGCCGTGAATATCTTGGTACTGTCCAAACACAAAACCAGCAGCACAACCCAATTTATTGACGCCAGCAAATTATTTAAAAAAGAAACCAATAACAATGTTTTAACTGACGCGCACATTGATAGCATCATGCAAGCGTTTGACAGTAAAGAAAATAGTGAATACTTTGCAAAATCGGTTGAATACGATGTAATTGCCGCCAAGGACAAGGACTATAACCTATCGGTGAGCAGTTACGTTGATGCAGAGGACACCCGTGAAGTCATCAATATTGCCCAACTCAATGCCGAGATCAAAACCACGGTGGTGAAAATTAATACATTGCGCGTGCAGATTGACAGCATTGTAGCGGAGATTGAAGTATGAGCAACATCATGGGAACGCGTCAAGGTTGCGTGGTGGAGTGGAAGGTGTTGGGGGAGGTACTTGTTCGCACCAAAGGCACAAAAATTACTGCTGGGCAGATGAAAGAGTTGCATAAAGATGGTTCACCATTGAAAGTTTTTGCTGGAGGTAGAACTGTTGCTTTTGTGGATTTTGATGATATACCTACAAAAGATGTAAACAAAGAGCCTTCAATTATCGTCAAATCCCGTGGTGTTATTGAATTTGAATATTATGACAAACCGTTCTCTCATAAAAATGAAATGTGGTCGTATCATTCAAAAAATGATGAAATTTATATCAAGTATGTTTACTATTTTTTAAAACTCAATGAACCTCATTTTCAGAATCTTGGCAAGAAAATGCAAATGCCACAAATTGCAACTCCTGATACAGATAAATTCGCTATTCCCATCCCACCTGTTGATGTGCAACGCGAAATCG
>JBIKPB010000087.1:0-6817 GCA_044357705.1 Formosimonas sp.
GTTGAATGGCGTGATAAAATGTTCCTTTTACTTATTTTGCTTCAAGCACATTATGATGCCTTTAAACATTAAAAAACACGGACGCGTGGATTATCTATCCACCATGCAGGCGATGCAAAGTTTCACTGCTAAGCGTGATGCTAACACGCCTGATGAATTGTGGATTGTCGAGCATGAGTCTGTGTTCACACAAGGCCAAGCAGGCTTGGCGGAGCACTTGTTGCAGCAAACCGAGATTCCCGTGGTTCAAACCGACCGAGGCGGGCAAATCACCTATCATGGGCCTGGGCAAGTGGTGATTTATATGTTGCTTGACCTCAAACGTCGACGCATGTTTATTCGAGAGTGGGTCAAGCGCATCGAAGGCGCGATTGTTTTGACGTTGGCGCATTATGGTATTCAGGGTGTGCGTATCCAAGGCGCACCTGGGATTTATATCGGGCAGGGCGCTCACGTTGGTGCTAAAATCGCCGCATTGGGTCTTAAGGTCAAACGCAGTTGTACTTATCATGGCTTGAGTTTTAATGTCGATATGGATTTAACCCCGTTTTTACAAATTAACCCTTGCGGTTATGCAGGGCTTGAAGCGGTTGATATGAAAACAATGGGCATCGCCGTAACGTTTGAAGATGTCGCCACGCGCTGCGCTGATTATTTGGTCGCGCAGTGGCAAGCCGATGAAAGCGAAGCGTGATGGCCGCCGCTCCACCAATCCATTATTGATAATAGGAAAAAAATGTCAGAATCCACCACGCCAAACGTCAACTACGACGCCAGTAAAAAGCAAAAAGCCTTTGATAAGGTCTCGCGCATTCCGGTTAAAGTCGTGCATACCGAAGTACTCAAAAAGCCTGAGTGGATTCGCGTCAAAGCAGCTTCGGGCAATAGTCGATTCAACGAAATCAAAAAAATCCTCAGAGAGAATGAACTCGTGACGGTTTGCGAAGAAGCATCTTGCCCGAATATTGGCGAGTGCTTTGGCAAGGGCACGGCAACGTTCATCGGTCACGGTCGCCCTGATCCACTCGACACCAAAGAGCCTGCCAATCTCGCACGCACAATTGCCGCACTCAAACTCAAATACGTCGTGATTACATCGGTCGATCGCGACGATTTACGCGACGGTGGCGCACAGCATTTTGTCGATTGCATCAGCCTCACACGCGCGCAATCGCCAGCCACGCAAATCGAAGTACTCGTGCCCGATTTCCGAGGTCGTCTTGAAAAAGCCCTGACGATTTTTAAAGATGGCTTACCGGATGTCATGAATCATAATCTTGAAACCGTACCGCGTCTGTATAAAGAAGCGCGTCCCGGTGCGGATTATCAGCATTCACTGACGTTGCTCAAAAATTTTAAAGAGATGTATCCAACTGCGGTGACCAAAAGTGGCTTGATGGTTGGCTTGGGCGAAACCGATGAAGAGATTCTCGACGTCATGCGCGACATGCGCGCGCACAACATTGACATGCTCACCATTGGCCAATACTTAGCACCTTCGGGACATCATTTGCCCGTGCGTCGCTACGTTCACCCCGATGTGTTTAAAATGTTTGAACAAAAAGCTTACGAAATGGGCTTCACCCACGCTGCGGTTGGCGCGATGGTTCGTAGCTCATACCATGCCGATGTACAAGCACACGAAGCGGGGGTTTAACATGTCGATGAGCTATGAAGCTTATTTGGATGAAGTGACCACTTTGATATATGAGTTGTATGATGTTGATGAAAATGAAGCGGTGCGTTTGGTGATGCGTGCGCAGGATGATGAGTATTTTGTCAAGCACGACGAGCGCGCCGAGTTGCGTACCGAAGCTCAGGCGCAAGCTGATGCGGCGAGAATTTATGAAGCACGGCTGGGGCGGAAAAAAGGCAATTGATGGATTTTGAATGCGAGCTTAGGCTCGCATTTTTTATAAACGTTTATTTACGCCTTTATTATAGTTTCCGTGGAAACTATAATGCTTTTTTGATTGAATTAAATGCAGTGCAAGCGACGCGTGCTTGTTCGTCGCTAATTCAAAAGATCTTGAGGAGCGCGATATGAACGCAACATCGGAACAATTGAATCCAAATCGTCAACGGATATTAGCGATTTACAAGCGCATTGGGGTTATTGGTTGCGATTTGTATCGAATGAAGTTTCGGCTCGTTTCAAGCGTCAAGTTGAGGCGCAGGGTGTGAGTGTTTCGGACTGGGTGATTTTGCGTGAAATTTATCGGTTGCAATCCACGTCACCCACTCAATTGCAGCAATTGAGTGGTATGAGCAAAGGAGCGATTTCTAAAATCATTACTCGTTTGCTTGATAAGGATTTGATTGCGCGTGCAGTTGTGGCGCATGACCGACGCAATCACGAAGTGATGTTGACGGCTGAAGGATTGGCAATCGTACCGACTTTGGCTAAATTGGCGGATGAAAATGACGCACTGTTTTTTGGTCAATTATCTGATTCGGCGCGTGAGACTTTGATGAGCACCTTGCAAGAGTTAGTGAGGGGGCATCAGATGAATGTCATTCCTGTCGAGTAATCTTAAATCTTTTGTTTATTTATATATAAAAGGAAATGCAATGGGTATGAACAATGAAGTGAAAAGCGTGATTGAAAATTGTGCACAAGCCTCGCACGACGGTTTAATCAGCTTTGGCGAAGTGGTGATGAAGCTGATGTCGGTTGGGGTTGAGTCTTATTATGCAGATTATCGCTTAGGGCAAACGATTTATTATTTACCTTCTGGCGAGACGCATCGTGTGAATTTGGTTGTACCTGACATTGCGATTGCCGATACCTTTCGTGCGGATGACGTAGAGGCTGCGGTGCGTGGTGCGCAAAGCGGCGTGGTGAAATATCAAGAATTGATGCAACTCACGATGAGTGCTGGTTGTGTGGGCTATTTTGTTTGGATTGTCGGACGTCATGTTCAATACTTAGGGCGTCGTGGTGAAGCTCATGTTGAACATTTTCCTTCATAAGTACATTGAGGATTAAGCGGCATGTCAAAAATTTGCGAGCTTTGTTTACTTGAGTTCAAATGTAGCATGAGTAATATTACAGGTGCAGCGGCTGAGTGTTGGTGTATGACATATCCGCGCGTTTTTGGTGGTGATTTGAACGTAGATGGAAGCGAGGATTGTATTTGTCCGGCTTGCTTAACGGTGCAAGTACAAAAAGCCATCGCTGTTCGAGTTGATACCCTTAAGGTTCATCTACAAGGACCCGATGAAGCACGCCAATGTCAAGATTTGCCGTTGATTGAGGGGTTGGATTACACTGTTGAAAACGGTTTGTGGATGTTGACCCGTTGGTACCATTTGAAACGCGGTCATTGTTGTGGGCAAGGCTGCCGAAATTGTCCCTATGGTCATGTGAATGTTGAAGATCAAAAATGAAAACTTTACTCATCATGCACCACAGCTTAACAGGGCGTACTCGATCTTTAGCCGATGCGGTGAGCGCAGGTGCGCATTTCGCAATCGATGAGTTGCTGGCGGATTCAGAGACTTTGGTGCAAGTGAGTTTTTGTCATGCCGCTGAAGTTGGGATTGAACAGATGCGGGAAGCAGATGCGTTGATTATTTGCACTCCAGAGAATTTTGGTTATATGTCGGGTGAAATCAAAGCTGTTTTTGATCGTACTTATGATGCGGTACGTGAGGTCACGGCAGGGCGTTCATACGCCTTGGTGGTGAGTTGTGGTAACGATGGGCGGGGGGCGGTCAGTGCGATTGAACGCATCATGATTGGTTACGGTATGACGCCGGCACGCGAAGCGATGATTGTTCGGGGAGAGCTGACGGAAGAATCAGTGTCCCGTGCATATGAGTTGGGACAATATATGCTGGCGGCATTGGCAGTGGGGCTGATCTAGTGCTGGGAGCCTAAAGAATATCAAAAAATCAATTTAGAAAAAGCGAGCCTAAGCTCGCTTTTTTAATCCGGAACGACTAAAGGTGAATCGTCTTTACGGCGTATTTTCTTCATGATCCAGTTGTGGGCATCATCAAGCATGATGTAAACCACGGGAATGACCAACAAACTCAAAAATGTCGAGGTAATCAAGCCGCCGATGACCACCACCGCCATCGGGGCGCGAAAACTTGGATCGGCACCGAATCCCAAAGCATTCGGTAGCATACCCGCTGCCATGGCAATCGTGGTCATCAAAATCGGACGCGAACGTTTATGACACGCATCGAGAATTGCATCAACGCGACTCATACCATTGTGATACGCAATGAGGGCGTAGTCGACCAATAGAATTGAGTTTTTGGTGACAATTCCCATCAGCATAATCAAGCCAATCATCGCGGGCATACTGATGGAAAACTGTGTGATGAACAACGCACCAAACGCACCACCAATCGATAAGGGTAAAGCCGCCAAAATCGTTAAAGGCTGCGTGAAGTTGTGGAACAACAACACCAGAACAATATAAATCGAGCCAATCCCTGCTGCCATGGCGAGTAAGAAGCTCGTGGTCAATTCGTCGTTTGCCTCAGCATCGCCTGCTGGCATGAGTTCAATGCCTTTGGGCAATGCCTTGACCGAAGGCAAACTGTAGACTTGATCGGTCAGTTCTGACAAAGGCACACCGTTCGGGTCTATGGTGAAATTGATATTGCGTTGGCGATTGAGGCGGTCAATTTGTGTTGCACCCGTTGACATACTCACGCTGGCGACTGCTGACAGAGGCACAAGTTCGCCCATATTGTTGCGCACTTTGAGATTTTCGATGGCGTGTAAATTGTCGCGTTCTGTATCAACCATGCGCACGTTGATGGGGATTTGCCGCTCGGGTAAATTGAGTTTCGACAGGCTGTTGTTGTAGTCGCCATTGGTTGCCACGCGAATGGTGTTTGCCAAATCGAATGTGCTCACGCCTGCTTGTGCCGCTTTGGCAAAATCAGGCACGATGGCAATCTCGGGGCGCAACACACTCGCGCTGGAGTTCACCGTACCGATGCCTTTGATGGTGCGCATATCGCGCTCAATTGCATTGGCGGCGACGGTGAGCGCTTGGACATCATCACCCGATAAAGTGGTTTGGAAATAACTGGTCGACTCGGCACTGCCGACGGTGACGCGCGCGCCTGCAATTGAGCTGACCTTTTCGCGGAACTCCGCCTCTATTTCGGGTTGGCTGCGTTGTCGCTCACCACGCTCAGAGAGCGAAATATGAATCGTCGCTTTGCGCACATCAGATGTGCCTGCTTCAAAACCATTTGCGGCTTGTCCCGAGCCGAGTACGGTGTAAATGCGGGTGATTTCGGGCGTGTCTTTAATCGCATTTTGCACCTTTTGTGCTGCCGCTTCGGTTTGCTTGAGCGTGTAACCGGGTGGTAATTCAACTGAAATAGCGGTGCGCCCAATATCACCTTGCGGGATGAATTCACCGGGTAAAGTAGTCGCCAAACCAAGCGAAGCGAAGAAAAACGAGCCTGCCATCAATGATGTTTTCCACGGGTTGGTCAAACACCATTTGACGGTTTGCATGTATTTTTGCATCAATTTGCCGTCAGGCTCGGTGTGTGCGCCCGTATTTTTGAGCATGTACGCCGCCATCATCGGCGTGAGCAGGCGCGCAACGAGCAGCGACATGGTTACGGCGATTGCCGCCGTCCAGCCAAACTGCACAAAAAACTTACCCGCAACGCCGCTCATAAAAGCGGTGGGTAAAAATACTGCGACCAAGCTCGCTGTCGTTGCAATCACTGCCATGCCGATTTCGTCCGCGCCTTCCATCGCTGCCTCATACGCAGTTTTGCCCATTTGCATGTGGCGCACGATATTTTCGACCTCGACAATCGCATCGTCGACCAGCACACCAATCACCAAAGACAAGGAGAGCAGGGTAATCACGTTGAGGCTAAAGTCCATCAGGCTGATAACCCAAAAAGTCGGAATGATCGACAAAGGCAGGGCGACGGCGGAGACCAGCGTCGCGCGCCAGTCGCGCAAAAACCACCAGACCACCAAAATCGCCAAAACAGCACCTTCGATGAGCATGACCATTGAGTCGGTGTAGTTGTCTTCAATCGGTTTGACGGTTTCTTTGATTTCGCTGATGGTCACATTGGGATGATCGGTTTTAAATTCACTCATCACCGCACGCACACCTTCGAGCACGGTGATTTCACTCGCGCCTTTGCTGCGCGTCACATCAAAAACCACGGCGGGTTGACCATCGACAATTGCGCCATTGCTGCGATCGCTGGCGGTGTCTGAGACCTTGGCAACATCGCCCAAGCGAATCGAGCCGCCGCTTGCCAAAGGAATTTGCAGATTTTGGATGTCCTGTGCACTCTTTGCCGCCGCCAAGACGCGGATGCTTTGTTCCTGCCCGCTGACTTTACCCAAGCCACCGGGCGCGTCGGTTTGTACCGTTGCCAAGGTGCGTGAAATGTCGGCTGCGGTGACGCCTAAGCCACTCATTTGTGCGGTGTTGAGCTCAATGCGCAATTCACGATTAAGCCCGCCGACGCGACTGACTGCGCCAACACCTTGGACACTCATCAGTGTTTTATTGATGGTATTGTCGACAAACCACGACAAATCAATCTCATCCATGTTTTTCGAGCTGATGGCATAGGTGACAATCGGCGAGCCTGACAAGCTGGTTTTAGAAATAATCGGTTCTTCCACCGCCGCAGGTAAATTGCCGCGCACGCTCGATATCGCATTGCGCACATCATCGGTCGCTTCCATGATGTCTTTTTCGAGCTCAAACTCCGCCATGATGGTCGCGTGTCCCTCGTTCACGGTGGTGCGAATGTTTTTGAGTTGGTTCAAATTGGCGATTGAGTCTTCGATTTTACG
>JBIKPB010000003.1:0-21931 GCA_044357705.1 Formosimonas sp.
GTCTGTAAGATATGATGACGCGATTCGTCTAATTTTTATTTTATCAATGAACGGAATATAATGTCCGGTAGTAACGAGTCTCATTCAAATCAGAGCCCGCTCAAGTGGCTCTATCCGGCATTTACTGTTGGTTTACTGTCCGCCGCTTTGATCGTCGCCAAAACGGGGCGAGATGCCTTGTTTTTTCAAGGTAAAGGTATCTTTCAGTTGCCGTTGGCCACGCTGCTGGTTGCGGCGGCATCACTGCCGTTGGCCATGCTGTTTGTCAAAGCCATGCGGCTTTGGGGGGCTCGACCAGCGCGGGCGGGGGTGTTGTTGTTGGGGGCGTTGGTAATCGGTGTGTGTGCCCCATTTTTGGAGCCGGGCGAGTCGCCATTGCTGTTCTTTGTCTTTATGTTCATTCCTTCTGTATTTGGTGTGATGTTTGCCAGCCTTTGGCTCCTCGCAAGTGACGTGTTTGAAAACGATTCTAAACATGACGCATCCCGCGCGTTTGGTAAAATAGGTGCAAGTGCCTTGATTGGCGGTATGCTGGGCGGCTTTATGGCCAAAGGACTGTCGCCTTATTTGGAGGCCAAATGGCTGGTGTTTGCGGGTGCGCTATTGGTTGTTGCGGTACTGGGTGTCGTGTGGCTGATTCACCAGCGATTTGACAATCAGGTGGTGGATGCCCCTAATCAGGCCAATATAGCAGCGGGTGTCTCTCCATTTTCAAGTCAATATGCACGTAACCTGTTGCTCATTTCAATGGCGGCGGCATTCGCTGGTTTGCTGATTGACGCCCAGTTTTACATAAGCGCCGCCACCTCAGATACCAAAGACAAAGCGAGCTTTTTTGCCAATTTTTATATTTATCTCAACTTGAGTTCATTACTATTACAGGTATTTTTGGCACACCGGATTCATGACAAAGTCGGTTTGCGCGGTGGTTTGTTGATATTGCCTTTTGCTTTGGTTGGAGCGGCAACCTTTTCTACGGCAATGGTGAGTGCCTTGAGTCGCACCGTCCTTAAAGTAACGGAAGGCGGCATCAAATCGTCGATTCATCGCTCCTTTTGGGAGCAGGCGTTCATTCCGATCCACAAGGGGGAGCGTTCCTTTGTCAAACTCGCGGTAGATGGTGTGGGGGCCAAAGTAGCCGAAGGCGCGGGCGCAGTGATGTTATTTGTCTGGATCGGTCAAGTGGCACCCAACGGAGTACCTAAAGGACCGATCAATGTTGAGTGGATGGCGTGGTTGACCTTGGTGACCGTAGCGTTTTGGCTTGTCGTGACTTGGCGCTTAAAGGTACAAATGAATCAAGATTTTAATCTAGGTGTGCCAATCGAAGGATTAAACGCCCCAAATTGCGAGAGCTTCCCTGATCAATGCCCATGTACGACAGAATTGGGTAAAGGGGTGCGTTGAGTGTTTCAGTGATAAAAACGTTGTTTTTTTGTCACAAATCGGTATTTTTGCAACAGATTTTTAGGATAACCACGTCATAAAGGTAGACAAAAGAAGCTTCCGATAGAATAATGGGCACATCAAGAAGTCACCACGGTGACTTCTTGCGATGCTCAATCAAGAGCGGTTAAATTCAGTTTCTGGGTTTAATAATTTAAGTTTAACTTTTCTGGGGATAAACAAATGAAAAAATCATTATTGGCTTTAGCCGTATTGGCATCAGCAGCAGGCGCTGCTCAAGCTGCATCAAGCGTTACTTTGTACGGTCGTATTGACGTTGGTTACGAAAAGTTCTCTAACAGTGGCTTTAAACAAACTGGTAACGAAGACAGCCGCATTGGTATTAAAGGTCAAGAAGATTTGGGTAATGGCTTGGCTGCGATTTTCCAATTTGAAGGTCGTTTGAATGCTGATTCTGGTTCTTATGAAACTAGTCGTTTCTTCCACCGTGAATCATGGGTTGGTTTGAAAGGTAACTTTGGTACTGTCCGTTTTGGTCGCTCTAAAGGTGCGATGGAACGTGCTTTGGGTGATTACAATCCAGGTGAACGTGTTTCAACTATTTGGGATAACTATAACTCAGGCCTTGGTCGTACTTTAGCACGCGTTGACAACAGTGCTTTCTATGACTACGACATGGGTGGCTTAAATGTTGGTGCAAGCGTCACCACTAAAGGCGGTGCCGGTGCAGATGATTTCGCTACTGATGATCAATTGGAAGGCTCAAAAGGCAGCAAAATGGGTTGGGGTGCTCATGCATCTTACGCAGGTAAGATCACGAACACAATCGGTTACAGCGTAGCAGCAGCGTATCAAAAAGATGGTACAACTAATAATGGTCGTGAATGGGGTGTTGGTACACAAGTTAACTTCGCTCCTGTAAGCATTGGTGGTTCTTATGCTGATTACAAAAACAAAGATTGGGACAACTATAAAGCCCGCACTTGGGGTGCTTATGTGACTGCAAATGTAACTGCAAATGATGCTTTGTATGCAAAATATATGAACAAGCGTGAGAAAACTGCTACATTCGGTGTTATTTCAAAACAAGATATGTTTGCATTGGGTTACTCGCATGCTTTGAGCAAACGTACTTCAGTTTATACTGACGTTGCACGCTACCGCGATCGTTTGAACGGTGGCACAACAACTGGTTATGATATTGCTGTGCGTCACGCATTCTAATTTAATGCCAGTGTAAACTGGTTAACAATTAAATGTATTAAAAGCCTTTCGAAAGAAAGGCTTTTTTATATGGGTAGAGCCGTTGTATTTTTGAGAATGATTTTTGTAAAAATGATACATCCCGGCTATTCTTAACTAAAAAATATATTTTTTCACATGGCTTTGTTGTTTTTGCTGGACAGAAAAGTGCATTCGTTGAATAATTCACACAGCGATTTGTAAAAGTTGCCATCAACAACAAATGTGTGGCTGTTTACAAAAAGCAGGCATGATTGAAAGGTTCAATTGTTGCCATATAATTAAACGCTCTGTGTGAGGAAGACAAATGAAAAAATCATTATTAGCTTTGGCTATTTTGGGTGTAGCAACCGGTGCTGCGCATGCTGCATCAAGTGTAACGTTGTACGGTGTTGCCGAGATTGCATATACAGACAGCACTAAGGATGGTCAGTCTGTAAAACAAAGTGCACCAGGTGAGTCTCGTATCGGTTTCAAAGGTACTGAGGATTTAGGTAATGGCATGGCAGCAATTTTTAAATTAGAGTCCCGTTACAATTTAGATACAGGTTCTAATGCGGGTCAAGACAGTGGCTCCGGTTTTTTTGATGAGCAATCTTGGGTTGGTTTAAGTCTTGCTAATGGTATGCATACGATCCGTGTGGGTAAATCAAACTCACCAATTGATGTTATCAATAATAATGTAGGTCATTTGGTTGCTGATTATGCGACTAAATCATCAATGGGTGGCTGGCGTAACGGTTTGTACTATGACTTTGCAAGCAATGGCTGGACTGCTGGTGCTGCAGTCACAACCAAAGGTGGCGCTGCGGGCGATAGTACAGGTGCCGTTGTTCCTACAGTTGAAGGTGCTAAAGGTACTAAGTCTTCTTATGGTGCATATGTAAAATATGCAGCTCCAACATGGTACGCCGGTGCATCTTGGCAGGCGGATAACGATGTCAATGCCGCAACAGGAGCTTTGGCAGGCATTATGGGGGTCAAAAATGAGTGGATGGTTAACGGTGGTGCGACCTTCAAACTGGTGACGGTCGGTGCTTCTTACGCACGTGCTAAGCTCTACAGTGACATTTATAGCGGTGCTATCGAAAGTGGTGGAAAACGTACCATTTGGCAAGCACATATTTTAGCTGCATTGACACCAAGCGATACGGTTTACCTCAACTATCAGAATATTAAAGGTAAGGGAAACAGTGGCGTGACTTATGAAAAACAAGATACTTGGGGTTTAGGGTATATCCATAGCTTAAGTAAACGTACTTCAGTTTTTGCCGCGGTTGCTCGTGTAAATGCAAAAGTGGGCTCTCAGTTGGATACAGTTAATGGTGAGTTGGTATCTACGTCAGGTACTGGTAAAGCGACTAAATGGGATATTGGTGTGCGTCACACGTTCTAACTCATAAGCGTTTGTCTTGATGGATGAAAAAACCTTGCAGCGATTGCAAGGTTTTTTCATTCGGCATGGCTCTTGTTTTGAGCGAGTGCTAAAAGACGTTATATAACTAAAGTTGCCAGCACACGTGCATAAATTTTCGCCAAAGGTTCCATGCTTGCAATTTCAACGCGTTCATCAATTTGATGAATGGTCTTCGATACTGGACCAAACTCGACCACTTCTTTACAAATTTGGGCAATGAAGCGACCATCGGAAGTACCGCCAGTGGTCGATAATTCTGGGTTTTGGTTCACGGTTGCTTGAATTGCTGCAGTAAGTGCGTTGGATAAGTCTCCCGCTTCGGTCAAAAATGCTTCACCACCGAGTACCCATTTCAACTCATACTCTAGGTCATGTGCATCTAAAATCGCTGAAAGTCGTTGTTTCAAACCCTCAGCAGTACTGGCGGTTGAAAAACGGAAATTGAAGTCCACAATCAACTCGCCTGGGATAATATTGCTGGCACCCGTGCCACCGTGGATATTGGAAACTTGCCACGAAGTCGGTGGAAAATAAGCGTTGCCCTCATCCCAAACCGTAGTGGCCAGTTCAGTCAAGGCTGGGGCGAATAAGTGAATCGGATTTTTGGCACGATGCGGGTACGCGATGTGACCCTGAATGCCCTTGATGATGAGTTTGCCTGACAACGTACCTCGCCGACCATTCTTCATCATATCGCCAAACACTTCATTGCTGGTCGGTTCACCTACAATGCAGTAGGTCAAGTTTTCACCTCGCGCCTTGAGTAATTCAACAACTTTGACGGTACCGTCGTGTGCCGGTCCTTCTTCATCACTGGTAATAAGTAAAGCAATCGAGTGTGTCGGGGTGGGATTTTCAGCTAAAAAAGCTTCGATACCCGTGATAAACGCAGCGATTGAGGTCTTCATGTCGGCTGCACCACGCCCATATAAATAGCCATCTTTGACTGTCGGCGTAAAAGGTTCGCTGCTCCATTGATCGACAGGGCCGGTTGGTACGACATCGGTATGGCCGGCAAATACCAGTAATTTACCGCCTTGGCCTGAGGTTCCGCGTCGTACGGCCCATAAATTGGTGACGCGAAAGTCATCTGGCCCACTGATGAGGGTTTCGCATTCAAAGCCGAGTGGCTGTAAGCGCTTGATCAACAAGTCTTGGCAGGTTTTATCGTTTGGGGTGACGGATGCCAGTTTGAGCAATGCGCAAGTGAGGTCAAAAGTAGGTGTGGCGCTCATAATAATAATTGATTAAATAGAGAAAAAGTGAAAGGGACTTGAGTCCGAGAGCGATCTGAGGGTCAGTTTTTGTATGGTGTTGGGTTAAAGCAACTTCGCCAAGGCTGCTTCATCATGCCCAACCGAAATGCCATGAGCAGATACCACGACCGGTCGTTTGATCACGGAGGTATACTGCATCATTAAGTCAATCGCACTGTCTGTGTGAGTAGCTTTGGCTTGATCTTCAGCCGATAAGCCACGCCATGTGGTGCCTTTTTTGTTAATCAAAACCTCAAGTGGAACGGCAGTGAGCCAGTTTTTAAGTGTAGCTGCGTCAATGCCTTGTTTTTTGAAGTCATGAAACGCGTAGTCAATGCCGTGTTCTTCGAGCCAAACGCGGGTTTTCTTAACAGAGCTGCAATTGGGGATGCCATAAATCGTCAACATAATCTGCCTTTAGATGAGGTTCGCGCTGCGTGCCACTGCGATTACCGCAATCACAATCGCAGCGACGCTGATTAAGGTCATGCGGCGTAGGCGTTTTTGCAGCATTTGGGCATTGGTTTGATAGTGCTCCAGCTGGTTTTGCATTTGTTCGGTGAGCAAGCGAATCGATTCGGTGTTGTTGGCACACGCCGCCGCAACCCTAGCCAGCGGGTCGTTGGCATCAATCGTACTCACATCCAGCGCAGGAGTGCTATTCTTACGGTTTTTCAAAAGATCTTTGCTGGCTTTGACGAGATCGGTGACGTGCGGCAAAGCGGCAATCGCTGCGGGCAACCAAGAGAGTCCGGCCATGTTCAACTCCTTATAGGATGTGAGTCAGGATGTGTTTCAGTCAAATAATGTTTGCAAACGGTTGCATTAGTGCCTTGTGCTCGCAAACATTCCAGTAAAAGCGCATCCGTGAAGTGAAGTCACCGCTAATATGCGCCAAGCACAAATACTTACACGCCGCGCAACAACTCGTTGATTGACGTTTTAGAGCGCGTTTGCGCATCGACTTTTTTCACGATCACTGCACAGTACAAGCTGTACGAGCCATCTTTGGATGGCAAGTTGCCCGATACGACGACTGAGCCGGCTGGAATGCGACCGTAGGTGATTTCACCCGTTTCTCGATCCAAAATTTTGGTGGATTGACCGATGTAAACACCCATCGAAATGACCGAGTTGTCTTCGACGATGACCCCTTCAACCACTTCGGAGCGCGCGCCGATGAAGCAATTGTCACCGATGATGGTTGGATTGGCTTGCATCGGTTCGAGTACGCCACCGATACCGACGCCGCCGGATAAATGCACGTTTTTACCGATTTGGGCGCACGAGCCGACCGTTGCCCACGTGTCGATCATCGCGCCTTCATCAACATACGCGCCGATGTTGACGTAAGACGGCATTAATACAACATTTTTACCGATATACGAGCCACGACGCACCATTGCGTTCGGTACGACACGGAAGCCGCCGTTGGCGAAGTCTTGTTCTGAGTAGCCGGCGAATTTTGACGGTACTTTGTCATAAAACTGTGTGTAACCGCCTGCGCTCATCACCGCATTTTCTTCGAGGCGGAACGACAACAATACTGCTTTTTTGACCCATTGATTGACTGCCCATTCACCCGCTGTGCCTTCGACTTTATTGGCCACACGTAAAGTACCGCTGTCGAGTTGGGCAATCACGCTCGATACCGCTTCGCGCACATCGGCGGGCGCGTTTTTTGGGGTGAATTCAGCGCGTTGTTCCCATGCGCTGTCGATGAACTGTTCGAGTGGATTCATGATTGTGTCCTGTGTGGGAGAAAAACGCATATTATAAACGCATCACGCCTTTGACGTGAGCGCTTGATGACGCGGATTTGCTCGGTGCAAATTGCCAAGCTTGATAAGGCTTGTGATACACTCGGGTGATCTAAAAGTAGAAGAAATATGCGTTGTAAAGCCTTCGCCGCAGTGTTGATCATAAAGATCATGGCTTTGCTTGAATTCAGTTGATAGGGGACGCCGATGGCTAAAAATAAAAAATTGACGGTCAGTTACAAAGATCAATTACTCGCACGTTACCAAGGCTTTTGCGACGGTATTGCTGCCATTTTTTTTCCGTATGCCGAAGTGGTTGTGCATGATTTAGGTACGCAAAGTGTGGTTTATCTCGCGAACAATATTTCCAAGCGCGCGCTCGGTGATGCATCGGCGCTTGATAATATCCAATTCGATTCGGACGAAAACGTACTCGGCCCTTTCGAAAAGGTCAATTGGGACGGTCGTCGCGTACGTTCGATTTCGATCGTTGTGCGGGAAGACGGTGGTAATCAGATCGGCGTGATTTGTTTGAATCTGAATGTCGCGGTATTTGAACAAGCACGCGACGCGCTGGATTTGTTTGTCAAAGGTGCCAAGCTCATGCCTCAGCCGGACAAATTATTCAAAGACGATTGGCAAGAGCGCATCAACACCTATTTACATCATTGGCTGCAACAAAACCAGCTCGGTTTATCGACTTTGAGCCGCGATCACAAACGCGAGCTCGTTCATGCGCTGTATGAGCAGGGTGCGTTCAACGGTAAAAGCGCGGCGAACTACATCGCCAACGTACTGGACATGGGGCGCGCGACGGTATTCAAACATCTTAAAGACCTCAAAGAAAAGTGCCCCTGCTGAAAAAAGTAGATTCTAAAACATCCAATAGAATGGATGAAAAGGAGTCTATAAATAAAAAAGCAACAGCAAATGGCGAGTTACACGGCTGAATTCAAGGTGGAAGCGGTAAAGCTGGTCATTGACAACAATCTAACGTTGGTAGATGCAGCCAAGAGATTAGGCATGCCGATGAAGACATTAGTATTTGGCGGGGCTGGCGGTGGGCTTTTGGGCGAATGTCGACGAATTAAAGCAGCAGTGGCAAGTGGATCATGTATTTCAGCGCGCACAAGATGCCAAGGTCGTACAAGGCAGCCGCAAAAAATTGGGCGCGTGCGGTGCGCGCAGTAAATCATTGGGCGGAGGATGAGGATGAGGTTGATGTTTGAAGGGTTTCAAACTGCTCATCGACAATAGACAATAAAAAACCTCATCAGGATTGATGAGGTTGCAACGCGCGGTAAGTGATCAAAAGTGATTGAATTAGTGCTGTGAATAAATGTTGGCATAAAGGTTCGCCAATTAAATCGACGAGCCGCTCAGCCATTGAGGTTGCTGGGCAGATTGTTTGTCCAGTGTGCGGATGCGGTGTTCGAGGTCATAAATGTCGACCGCTTCGTTTAAGTAAGCCTGCTGACGTTGTTGCGCTTTTTCATCGGCGCTGGTGGTCAGCTCGGCCCAAATTCGTTTCAACGCCGCCAATACGTTTTTGGCAGATGATGTGGGGTGAGTGATGCGATGTGTCGTCATGATAAACTCCTTAGGTGACAAGCACTTTTGCTGCGTTGCAATATAACAATACCAAAAACACTCAATTTTATCAAGAAGTGGCTTTATCTATTTGATTTATTTGTTATTTTTAACATAATTTTCATATTGCTTTGCAGCAATTTAATGACGGCTTCGTCTCGCCCGGTCATTTGACCAACCACAAGATCACGATCACCGACCACTTGGGTTCGCTCATTTGCCTCGTGTACAATCGTCGGATGATCGATGGGTTGACTTTATAACGTCGCAAAGAGGAGTTTGATGGTGCGGCAGAAAAACAGGTGTATATGAAGCAAGTAATATGGGCGCGGTTGGCGCTGATTGAGGTTTCGGTATTTTGGGGGTTGTCGTGGATCGGCTATCGCGGTTTACACGAAATGGGCATGAGCGGCATGGCGGCGGGTGTTGCTTCGTGCATCGCGTCGATGATGATTGCCTTGTTTATCGGATTCAAAGCCTTGCGCAGTGGCGCATGGCGTAAAACTTCATTGGGCTTGATCGCCATCATGATGGCCGGCTCGGCGATCAGTAATCTGGGATTCACATGGGGCATTGTGCACGGCGAGGTCATGCGCGTGATGTTGTTGTTTTATTTGATGCCGGTTTGGTCGAGTATTATGGCGCATTTCATTCTCAAGGAACGCGCTAATTGGGCGGGTTGGCTTGGCGTGGTGATGGGGTTGGCCGGTGCTGCGTTGATGTTGTACAACCCTGCGCTCGGCACGCCATTTCCATCAACACCAGCTGAATGGGCGGGTTTGGCGGCAGGCATTGGTTCAGCGATTCTCAACATTGCGGTGCGTCAAACGCCGGATATGCCGCAGGATGCACGTGCATTTTTCTTGAGTGCGGGCGGTGTGATTTTGGGTTTGCTGTGGTTGCCGTTTGAAGTGGGGCCGCATTTGCCGCGTATGGATGTTGTCGGTTGGGCGCTGGCGTTGATTTTTGTCATGGGGGGATTGTTGCTGCTGACCAATCGCATGTATCAATATGGGATGAAACATTTGAATACCCATCAAGCAGTCGTGATTTTGCCGTTTGAGCTTGTGGTGGGTGCATTGTCGAGCTGGTATTTGGCGAATGAAGCGATGAGCGGTCGCGCTTGGTTCGGTGGTGTGTTGATTGTGTTGGCGGGTTTGGTGGCCAGTTGGTGGGGCGAGCATGAGCATTAAAAATACACATCAGTAAAACGCTGTTGGAATGATTGGACGCTTATTGCACATGCGATTGGTGGTTCATTGGGTTAGGATCACGAGTGAGTACACGTTTTCACCGCTTTGAAATTTTTGTCAAAATAAAACGGCCTGTTGTATCAACAGGCCGTTTTATTTTGAGAAGCTTGGAGTCGCATGTTTAAACACCGGCTTGTACTTGATCGTATACGTCCGCGGAAATCACTTCTTGGCCGAGCAAACGCGCGACCGCATCTTGTGCCGCATGAGCCAGTTCTTGGCGGTTGGCGTACTGTGCTGCGGGAATCATGACCCCGTAGTTGACGTGTGCGGTGACGCCAAAGCTGCTGGTCAAATCCAAAAAACTGCGCATCAGACTGGTGTCGCCGGCATAAGCGGCGAGCGCTGTGTATTGACCATTCTTTTTGTAGCTGATGCCGATAGGGTAGAGCAGCATTTCGTTGTCGATCGCCGGTTCGAATAAGTTACTTTTAAATGGCAACAAATGGGTGCCATCGGTCGTTGTGCCTTCCGGATACAGGCCGATCAACTCGCCTTTATGTGCGGATTCACTGATCTGTTTATTGGTTGCGTTGATGCTGTGGCGATTGCCGCGTTCGACATATAACGTGCCTGCGCTGGTCACCAAAGTGCCGAGCACGGGCCATTTTTTGATGTCGGATTTAGCTAAAAAGCGCGCGGCTTGAACTGAGTTGGCGACAAAAATATCCATCCATGACGAATGATTGCCGACCAACATGCCGCGCATCGGCATTTTTGCCGGTGGATGATCGACGGAGAGTTTGACGCCGATCACCATGAGCAATAGGCGTGACCAAGTTCTGATCATGTTGGTGCGCGCATCCCAGCTGATGAAACGAAACAAAACCAAGCCTAGGAACAAGCCGATGAGGATGTGAACGACCAAAGCGCATAAGCGGAAAATGGCAACCAATTGACCAAGTAGTTTCATGATGATTTTTTAATAAGTTTTAAAAAAAGCAGCGACTCAATCGCTGCGCGGACAATGCGGCATGATCAAGGCTTGGTGCGCGTCAACCATTCGTGACCTTTGAGCATGAGGTTCCAGTACAACCATGGAAACAGATATTTTTTCATGTACCAACCGCGTTTGCGTGGCACGGTCGGATCACCGCCGAACGTCGGCATCAATTTGCCTGCGTAACCGAATTCGGCCAAAATCAAGCGGCCATGACCGAGCGTAATCGGGCATGCGCTGTAGCCATCATATTGCGATTGCAATGGACGATTGGCGCGCAGTGCGAGTAAATTTTCGGCGACGATCACGACTTGTTTGCGAATGGCTGCGGCGGTTTTCGAGTTCGGTGCGCTCATGGCGTCGCCGACACCGAACACATTGGCATAGCGCGGATGCTGCAATGTTGTGTTGTTGACCTCAACCCAGCCATCGGCATTGGCAAGCGGGCTGCTGGCGAGATAGGCATGTGGTTTTTGTGGCGGGACGACGTGCAGCATATCGAATGATTTTTCGATGCGCGTGACATTGCCGTCGGCATCTTTGTGCTCAAACCAGGCTTTTTTATTCGGACCGTCGACTTGTACCAAAGCCGAGCCGAGGTTGACCTGCGCATTATATGCCGCCATTTGTGCCGTCAGGTTGGGTATGAAATCGGCGACGCCGAACAATGCGCCGCCGGCATTATGAAACTCGATGTGAATATTGTTGAGGCAGTCTTGATCTTGCCAATGTGCGGCAGATAAATACAAGGCTTTTTGCGGCGCACCGGCACACTTGATTGGCACCAGCGGTTGTGTGAATAGCGCCGTACCGCTTTTAAGATGTTGTACGCATTCCCACGTGTACGGTGCAAGGTCGTAACGATAATTCGAGGTCACGCCGTTTTTACCCAGCGTTTCGGCGAGACCAGGAATCGTGTCCCACGAACAGGCCAAGCCTGAAGCGATCACGAGTTGGTTGTAATGTATGACTTCACCGTTATCGAGTGTGACGATGTTGGTTTCGGGTTGAAAGGTCGCGGCCGAGGCTTTTATCCACTTGGCTTTTGTGGGCATGACCGCGTGCATCTGTTTTGAGGTCTTACTGACGTCGTATTCCCCCGCGCCGACCAAAGTCCACGCCGCTTGATAATAATGCACTTCCGATGGCTCGATGATGGCAATATCGAGATTCGGTTGGCGTTTGTACAAGCTCGCAGCCAATGCAATGCCACCCGATCCGCCGCCGACGATGACAATGTCGTGGTTGCGGGTCTGGAGTTTGGTCATTGTCGCGTCTGTGGCGCTTAGTCCGCTACTTTCAGGTGTTTTTTTTTCAGCCGTCACATCGGTGTGTGAGTTGGGAATGTGTACCAAAGTCAAATCGTTCGGATTCAATAAACCCATGGTCATCGCGGCTTGATAAATATTGGTTGAACGCGTGCCGGTACGGCAAAATGCCAAAACGGGTTTCGGGGCTTCACCGACCCGTTGCGCAAACTCCTCTACCAATGCTTGTGTGACTTGGCTGGGCGAAAACGGCAGTGCGATGTAATATAAACCTGCAGCTTCGGCAGCGGAGTGCATGGATTCAGAGGTTGGTTGATCTGAGCCACCTTCAAAATCAGGGCGGTTATTGATCACGGTTTGATAGCCTTCTGCCTTAATCGCAGCCATGTCGTCAGGTGACGCTTGTGGCGCAGTGCCAAAGAATGGTGTATGGGCAGTGATGTTGAGGTTCATAAGTATTCCTTCGGAACGTCCTCTCGCCGGATGGCGAAAATGAGCGAGTTGTGTCGATTATGAGATGAGTCGGTTTTGCGGTGACCACAAAAGTACTTCATCTGAATGTTCAAAAGCGAAGTGCGCTTTGAACGTTGTTGCGGTATTGTAAAGGGTTTTGTGCGTGAAAGCCATGCCCGCGCTATAATCACGCAGCAGTTCAACTCTCTTATTCTTTAAAGGAAAATCATCATGGCACAAGTTTTATTACGCGGCAATCCTGTCAACACATCGGGCGAATTGCCAGCGGTGGGTAGCGTTGCTCCCGCATTTAATTTGTTGAATTCAAGCCTCGAAAAAGTCAGCTTGGATGGCTTTAAGGGCAAAAAAGTTGTGATCAGCATTTTTCCGTCGATCGACACGCCGACTTGCGCGACTTCAACGCGTGTGTTCAACAAAGAAGCAGCTGCTAAAGATGGCGTCACCGTGGTGACTGTTTCTGAAGACTTGCCTTTCGCTTTGGGGCGTTTTTGCGCTGCTGAAGGCATCGACAACGTGCATACTTTGTCGGCGTTCCGCACCTCATTTGCTCAAGATTATGGCGTTGAATTGACCGAAGGTCCGCTCGCAGGTTTCACTGCACGCGCGATTGTCGTGGTTGACGAAGCCGGCAAAGTGGTTCACACCGAATTAGTCAACAACGTATCGGATGAACCGAACTACCAAGCAGCATTGGCAGCATTGGCCTAACCTGATCAGTCGTTTTGATGGACTGCGGTTTCAGGATTTTCGTCTTCGAAAATCCTCGAAGAATCCCGCGCTGTTCATATTTCTTGATTCCCATTCGGCCCCAATTTTTTGGGGCTGACTTTTTTGAGTACACTTATGTTTATCGACTCTCACTGTCATATTGATTTTCCCGAGTTAATGGAAAACCTGCCTGAATTGTTACGCAACATGCATGAACATCGGGTCACACATGCACTGGCAATCAGCGTAGATGCCTCAGACTGGAGTCGAATTAAAACCATTATCGAAATGCATCCCCATATTTATGGCTCGGTCGGCACACACCCCGATTATCCAGATGTTCACGAACCGACTGTTGAAGAGTTGGTTGCCATGCTCGCTCACCCTAAGGTCATTGCCACCGGCGAAACCGGTTTGGATTACTATCGCCTCGAAGGTGATTTGGAATGGCAACGCACGCGTTTTCGCAACCATATTCGCGCAGCCAAACAGACCAACAAGCCGTTGATTATCCACACGCGCAACGCGCAGCAAGACACCATAAGGTTGATGAATGAAGAGGGTGCTGCTGATGTAGGTGGCGTCATGCATTGTTTTACCGAAGACACCGAAATGGCGCGTTTGTCACTTGAGCAGAATTTTTACATTTCATTCTCAGGCATCGTCAGCTTCAAAAACGCCAAAGTCGTGCATGAAACCGCGGCGTATGTACCGTTGGAGCGCATTTTGATTGAGACCGATTCACCTTATCTCGCACCAGTTCCTCATCGCGGCAAAGTCAATCAACCCGCTTGGGTCAGTCATGTCGCGGAGCGCATCGCTGAAATTAAAGGTGTAAGTGTTGAGGAGGTTGGGCGTGTGACGAGCGAGAATTTTAAGCGTTGTTTCAATTTACTTGAATGTTGATGGATGCGTCGAACTGAAAACAGTCTGACGCTTCAATATAGCTCATGTTCAGTTGCTCGTCGTTCTGACCATCAATCATCAGTCGGTGCTATTGAAAGCACGGTTCGTTCTGTGATCTCTCATGACTCATCTCGCTTTAAACCAATGGCGTTGTTTGTATTGACTATGCCTGCAGCGTATTTCTTTGCGTTAAATGTGTGTGGTTATCGCCTGATGTCATCTTTTTCTTAAAAATTGCTTGCACTCCATTTAAACACCGCGTATGATCTTTTATAAATCATATCTTATATAAGACATAAAACATTAATTGCGATGCAGCATTTTGCAGCGGCTGATTCAGCGAAAAGTAAAAGTGCGTCTTTTTATTTAAAAATTAACATTTCAGGAGATAAACCATGGCAACCCGTACCGAACAAATCGCAGCACTTGAGCATGACTGGGCGACAAATCCTCGCTGGAAAGGCATTAAGCGCGGCTACACGGCAGAAGAGGTCGTGCGCTTGCGCGGATCGTTCGCTGTTGAGCATACTTACGCGCGTTTAGGCGCTGAAAAGTTATGGAATTTGGTCAATAACGAACCTTATGTTAATTGTCTGGGTGCATTGACTGGTGGTCAAGCCATGCAGCAGATTAAAGCGGGTGTGAAAGCGATTTATTTATCGGGTTGGCAAGTGGCCGCAGACAACAATGGTTATGCATCGATGTATCCCGATCAATCGCTTTATCCGGTAGACTCGGTGCCCAAAGTCGTCGAGCGCATCAACAATACTTTTCGCCGCGCCGATGAGATACAGTGGTCAAAAGACATTACCGAAGGAAAACAAGGCTATGTCGATTACTTTGCGCCGATCGTTGCGGATGCTGAGGCCGGTTTTGGTGGTGTTTTGAACGCGTTTGAGTTAATGAAGGCCATGATCAAGGCGGGTGCGGGTGGTGTGCATTTTGAAGATCAGCTGGCATCCGTCAAAAAGTGTGGTCACATGGGTGGTAAGGTATTGGTCCCGACCCAAGAAGCGGTGCAAAAGCTCATCGCTGCACGCATGGCTGCTGATGTCTGTGGCGTACCGACGCTGGTGATTGCCCGTACGGATGCTGAGGCTGCAGATCTGTTAACCTCGGATTATGATGAAAACGATAAACCGTTTTTGACTGGAGAGCGCACCGCCGAAGGTTTTTATAAAACCAATAAAGGCTTGGAGCAAGCGATTAGTCGCGCGATTGCTTATGCGCATTATGCCGATTTAGTCTGGTGTGAAACGGGTACGCCGGATTTGGAGTTTGCGCGAAAATTTGCGGAAGCGGTGCATAAAGTTCATCCGGGCAAAATGTTGGCATACAACTGCTCACCGTCATTCAATTGGAAAAAAAATCTCGACGATGCAACGATTGCCAAATTCCAACAAGAGCTCGGCGCGATGGGCTACAAATATCAATTCATCACATTGGCCGGTATCCACAGCATGTGGTACAACATGTTCGATCTGGCGCAGGATTATGTGGCACGGGGTATGACGGCATACGTCGAAAAAGTGCAAGAACCCGAATTTGCCGCACGTGATCGTGGGTATACATTTGTCTCGCATCAACAAGAAGTTGGCACTGGTTATTTCGATGAGTTGACGACCGTGATTCAAGGCGGCCAATCCAGTGTGACGGCATTGACTGGCTCGACCGAAGAGGAGCAGTTTCATTGATTAGTTTGGCTAAACAGATGGGCTTATAGGTCATCCATGAAGTTTGCCGTCCTTAATCAATTTATCCTTAGTCAAACGTATGTGTTTCAATCTCTAATGGGATTTATAACTAACGAAAAACCCGCTAAACTCAATGTTTAAGCGGGTTTTATTCTATTGTGCAGCGATTGTTAGTTCTAAATCATTGGTGCCCGGGGCCGGAATCGAACCGGCACGCCCCTTATTCAGGTAAGCGGCGGATTTTAAGTCCGCTGTGTCTACCAATTTCACCACCCGGGCCACACTTCTGGATTCAATCAAATGGAGGCGGGGGTCGGAATCGAACCGGCGTACACGGCTTTGCAGGCCGCTGCATAACCACTCTGCCACCCCGCCATTTTGACTGGATTGCTGCTATCAGCTTTTTATTATAACTATTCTAAAACAAAAAGGAAGCTTGACGTAAACGTTGGGCTTCCTTTTATAATTTGGAGCGGGAAACGAGGCTCGAACTCGCGACCTCAACCTTGGCAAGGTTGCGCTCTACCAGCTGAGCTATTCCCGCGTCGACAGAAAGGAATTATAGAGTGATTCTGTCGTTTCGTCAATACCCTTATGTGAATATTCTCAATTATTTTGCGTTTATCGCGAATCACGGCGATTTTTATAAGCCGCCGTAGGAATGCAAACCCGACAAGAAGATGTTCACGCCCAAAAATGCAAAACCTGTGATTAATACGCCGACCAGTGCCCAGTATGCACTGACCAAGCCGCGCAAACCGGCGACTAAGCGCAAATGCAGCCATGCAGCGTAGTTGAGCCAGACGATCAATGCCCACGTTTCTTTTGGATCCCAGCTCCAGTATTTGCCCCACGCATCGGCTGCCCACAATGCGCCGAGGATGGTCGCGATGGTGAAAAACACGAAGCCGATGGCGATGGATTTGTACATCACGTCGTCGAGTACATCAAACGAAGGGAGGACTGAAGCCAGACGCTTTTTGGCCAACATAATCGTACCGACTGCGACTAAACCGATGGCGAAATAAATATACCAATAATTGGCAAAATAATCTGCGGTCATGTTGGGGCGAAATAAAATCGGTTCAACGAACAGTGCTGCACCCAAAAGCCACAATACAAATGCTGCAATGCGTGTGTAGCGCGCATGTGCAATGGCTTTTTGTTCGGGCGTGGCGCGACTGGCAAAGGTGCTTTGCAAACCGGCGGGGAGCAATTCAAATGGTGTACCGATGAATTTAATCAGATACGCAAAGCCGACCATCGCGGCGAGTGAAAACGTGCCGTAGCCGATAAAATTAGCGGGTACATGGATTTTCATCCACCATGATTGCAGTGCGGGAATCAGTGGTTTGATTTCTTGTGCGCCGCGTGCGACGCTGTACCACAATAAAAAACCAACTGCGGCACAGACAATTAACATAACAAAGCCACCGAGTTGGGTGGTTTGATAGTGTTGTTCAAAATACAGATAAAACGCTGTGGTCAATAACGCAAACAAGATAAACACCTCGTATAAATTCGATACCGGAATATGCCCGACATCCGATGCGATCAAATACGACTCATGCCAGCGTACCATCAATGCGGTCATACCCAGTACGAGACCAGCGTAGGTGAGCTTGGATGCGAGCCATGCCAGTGTTTCTTTACCGAGCAGGCTGTGTGCCCAATACAAAATCGTCGCGAGCACAAACAGCACGCTCATCCACATCACGGCAGGCTGTGAGGCGAGCATGTATTTAAGGCCAAATACCGTGTCGCCGCGTGTGAGTTGGCCTTGGTATAAGGCCACTGCGCCGAGTGACAGCAGTGTGACAGCTGTGAAAATAGTTTTGAGTGGCTTCCAAAACCAAGCCAGTGCGATGGTGCTGATCGCCGTACCGGCCAAAATCACCAATTCGTAGCTGTCCATTAAATGGCGGGTTTTCATCCCGCCGTAAGTGAAGAAGATGATCGCTGCGATGGCGAAGATCAGGTCGGTCAGTGATGGGCGTTGCCAGTCCGCATTTCGGCTGGGTTTGAGGTGGAGTGGGGTGGTCTGTGGGGAAGGCATGTTTGTCTTTAGGAAATGCGGAAAAAGTAAAGTCGGCTTTTTTCTGTGTTCATCATCAGAAATTTTGTCGAGGAACTCTCGACAAAATTCAGAAAAATCAAATGCTTGAGTAGTTAAAAAAGTTGCTGTACATTAAAGTTCAAGTACGATCTGTTTGAAAGTGCAGCTATTTTAAGTTGCTGTTCATCAACTCGTTTTGCAAATCCATCCAAGCGCCTTGGTAATCCATCGTGCGACGTGTACTGCTCATCGCTAAAACCATGCGGTGTTGCGTCCCTTCGGGTTTGATGTGCAACCAAACACGGCGTTCGCGGATGAAGGTCATGGCAAGCGTGCCCAAAACCAGCATCAACGAACCTAAATATACCCAAAACTGGCCAGGCGAGCGCGTCATTTGCAGTACAGAGGCTTGAACCTGCTTGAATCCTGCCAATTGTACATAAATCGGTGCGAGATAGTCATTGCCTTGTGTCAAGCGTTCGGTTGCGATGCGCATGAATTGGCGGTTGTAGTCGTTTTCAGGCAAGGCAGCCAACTGCGCTTGTGTGCGGGCGATTTGCATGAGCTGCCACAAGGTGCCTTCAAGTTGCGAAACGGCGAATTTGACCACCACGTCGCGTTGATCTGCGGGTGTTGCCATTAGCCAATTTTCTAAACTTTTACCACCCTGTGCAAATAAATCAATGGTTTTATGCGCACCTTTGCTTAACTGCTCAGGCGTGATCGCGGTTGACGCAGGTAATGTTTTGACATAAGCCTCGACCGCTTGAGCACGCAACTCAGAGTTAGCCAAAGCCGCGCGCAGGCGCATAAAGTCGTTCGGCGTTTGCTCACTATCAGCGGGGATGCCGAAATAATTGAACTCTTTATTTGGATCGTTGCGCACGCCGCTGACGAAAACAGGAAAGTTATTCAGCATGATGGGATTCATATAGTTACGGAACTCCAACGCATCATTTTGGTCATCACGCAAGACGAATTGAATCACCGGGCCGAGGTTTTTGAATTGCTGATTGGCGCCGGTCGGGCGCAAAGCATGGGACAACGGCATGACGTCTTGTGCGGCTTCGGGTGCGCCATTTTCGTTGAATGGCTCAACATTGATGGGTTTGAATTCACGCCATTCCAGCATGTAGTTTTTACCGCCGTAACTTAATGCATGGTTTTGAAACATGGTTGCGTCAAGCTTGGCCGCTTGCGCCACGGTGCCGTTGAGTGGATAAATATTCAAATTTAACGCCGAGCCACCATCGGCAAAACTCGCCTGATACACCGCCACGCCTTTGTAACGCAGCGGATGATTGACCTCAATGGTTTGGTCAAATGATTCGCCCGTGGTTTTATCTTGTACGGTCACATTACTGGCAAAACGTTTGGGCATACCGGTGCTGTAGTAGTCGACGATAAATTGATTGAGGCGAATTGCGAACGGCAGCTCTTGCAGTAAGTAATGGTTTTGATCGTAAGTCAATTCGACATAATCCGCCGCCGCACCTTCAGGCAGATTGATGTTGCCGCGATAGCTTAACGTATTGCTGGATAAAATCCCCGCAGGCGGTACTTGCTTGTAAGTTGCGGCATTGGCTTGCGGCTCTTTGCTGAACAAAGCCACTTGAGCGCGAATCGACAATTCTGAATCCAGTAAGCCGCCGACGCAAATCACGATGATCGCCAAATGCGTCAAGATGTAACCCAGTCGGTTGAATCGACCTCGTTTGGCCGCTAAGTAAGTGCCCGCTTCGTTGTGCTTGGCGCGGAGCTTATAACCTTGTGCATCGAATACATTGGCCGCGTGCTGGGTGATTTGCTCAAGTGGTGCATCTGACAGCCACTCGCGATGTTCGTGTAAATGGCGCAGGCTGTTGGTGCGGGTGTGGTTTTTGAATTCGCGCATGTCGCGCAGCATTTTCGGCGTATTGCGGATCAAGCAAACGCTGGTTGAAATCAGCAGAAACAGCAGAATGATTAAAAACCACGCTTGATTGTAAACGTCGTACAAACCGAGTTTGCCAAACCATTCCGCCCAAAAAATACCAAATTGGTCGATGTAGTTGACCATCGGTTCGTTTTGTTTGACCAGCGTACCGATCGCACTGGCAATGGACAGTATCGATAAAAGGCTAATCGCCAAACGCATGGAACCGAGGAAATCCCACCAGCGGGATTTGAGTGAATTGATCATGGGTGGAGTGGGTGCAAAAGACGGGTAATGTGAATGCAATTTTACGACATATTAAATCAGCTATTGTGCATGGCAAATACGCACAAAATCCGTATAAACATCAAATAAATTCAAATCAAAAGAACGGGGTGCTCATTGAGCATCCATAAAAATGGGCGGTGAATTTCACCGCCCAGTATTATAACTGCTAAATCTGCATGTGTTTAACGGACACCTGCCATGTAATCAGCCACAGCGCGAATTTCAGTGTCGGTCATGCGCTTGGCGATGTCTTGCATGGGTTGACTGTTGGTGCGTGCATCTTCACGGAAGCCTTTGAGTTGCAGCTCAACATATTCTGAAAATTGACCCGAGATACGTGGGTATTTCGCCATAATACCTGCACCCGTTGGGCCGTGGCATCCTGCACAAGCCGGCACACCTTTGGCCGTCAAGCCACCTTTGTAGATTTTCTTGCCCAATTCAGAAATCGCTGGGTCATCAATCTGCGCATGCGCCGGTTGTAATGTTTGTGAAGAGAACCACATTGCGACGCTCTTGATGTCGTCGTCTGATAATGCAGCAGCTTGGCTGCCCATGGTTGAAATCACCGTTTGACCTTTATCGTTGATCATATTGCCACGCAAAGCTTCGGTTGCGCCTTCAGCCTTTTTGAAGTCATACAATTGTTTGATCAAATACGCTTCGTGTTGCCCTGCCAATTTGGGTTGCAATGGAATCGTGCTGTTGCCATCGGCGTTGTGGCATGAGAGGCAAACGCCAGCGGCGATTTTTTGACCGCGCTCTAAACCGACCGGCATGTCTTTCACCGATGCAAGATCAAAAACTGGAGCCGCCGCCGTTGTCGTCGCGTCGGTAGTTGCAGTTGCCGTGGCAGCAGCAGGAGCGACCACTGCGGGTGGTGCAGTTTCTGCAGGAGCAGGCATTTTTTGCTGGGCAATGGCGATACCGCCAAAAATCGCGGCGCTGATGCCGAGGGCGGATAAAAGATAAGCGTAAGAGCGTTTCATGAGCGAACTCGATTTTGATGTTGTGGTGTGAGCATTTATGTCGATTAAACTAAACGCACTTTATTCAATACGCATTGTACAATAACGTCATCTATAAGCCAAGAATAAAAAGCCGTACGATGGGTGCGGTTTTTCAACGATTTTATAAAGTGTTTTTATGTCTATTTTGCACCACAGTGAGTTTTTTACTACCGTCAATCACATTAAAGATTTGCCCGGAACCGCACATCCCGAAATCGCATTTGCGGGGCGCTCTAACGCCGGTAAATCCAGTGCGATCAATGTGTTGTGCAATCAAAAGCGTTTGGCTTTTTCCAGTAATACGCCGGGGCGCACGCAGCACATCAACTATTTTACGGTCGGTCGCCGGGGTGAAACCTACGGCTATTTGGTCGATTTGCCCGGTTACGGTTATGCGCAAACCCCTAAAGAAGTTAAAGCGCATTGGAATGAGTTGCTCGGCATTTATGTCGAAACGCGTGATCAGCTCAAGGGCTTGGTGCTGATGGTTGACATTCGCCGTGGTTTGACTAAGCTTGATATTCAAATGATCAATTGGTTCACACCGTTGGCCAAGCCGATTCATGTATTGCTGACCAAATCAGACAAACTCACGCGCAATCTTGCCAACCAAACGTTATTTTCGGTACAAAAAGAACTCAAAGAGTTGGCGGGTGATTGGGCAACCGTACAGTTATTTTCATCGACTAATCGTGTCGGTTTGGACGAAGCGGCTGATGTGATCGGCGGCTGGATCATGCAACATAA
>JBIKPB010000008.1:0-18395 GCA_044357705.1 Formosimonas sp.
ACGACAAGTCGACTGTTTACAGTGATCAAGGTGATCAGTTCCACACGATCAATGTCTTGACTGAAAATAATATTCTGAGTGAAGCCACGGTGCTCAATTGCCTGTCGATTAACACCGCACCACCGATGTCGAATACCGACAGTTTGTTGACCCATTATGTTGGTTGGGGCGAGCCGTATCGCTCGATTTACATGGCGCATGACGACGCTATTTCACAACGCCGCGCATAGGATTGAATATGACATTACCTCGTAACTTACAAATTGGCTCGGGCAATAAATTCAAACCTGATTTTTTTAACATTGATATTAACCCCAATAAAAAAGTAGATGCTCTGCTTGATATTGCAGCGCCGATCAGCTGGGGTGTGCCGATCCAAACTGAGCGTTTGGGCGGAGTACAGTTGACCCGTGGTTGCTTTGATTATATTTTGTGTGAGCATGTGCTTGAGCATATTCCCAACCTTGTTGCAGCGATGACCAATTGTTTGGATTTGCTTGCTGATGGTGGGGTCATGGAAATCGAAGTGCCTTATGATTTATCGTATGGCGCATGGATGGATCCGACACACGTGCGCGGATTCAACGAGTTGAGCTGGCAATATTATTGCATTGAGCACGCATGGTACATCAATTGGCGCACGCATTGTTTCGATGTCATCGACCACGCATTTTTTATTGATTCCGAATACGGCAAAGCCATGTTCGCCAAGCATGGCAACGATTGGGATGCCGTGCGTCCGATGCCGCGTGTGATTGAACGGATTCGTGTTAAGCTTAAAAAGCGTCCGTACACCCCTGATGAAATCGCGCGTTTTATGGCAGAGGAAGCATAAGCATGGCGACGTTTGCCCCACAATCCTTACGCATTGGCATCACCATCGGTTTGCATCACGAGAACGAAAGTTTGTGGAGCAACGGCATCAAACAAAATGCCGTATATTTGGCTGAGGCTTTGAAGCATTGCCCAAGTGTGCAATCGGTTTGCTTGGTTAACACCACGGCGGTGCCGATCACGTCGGCACTGCCGTGGGATTTAGAGCGTTGTCCGACGAAAACCTTTGAGGATGCCAAAGATCACGTCGATGTATTGATTGAGCTGGGCGGTCAGATTGATGCGATGCAAACTGATTACCTCAAGCGTCGCGGTGCGCGTGTAGTGTCCTATTGCTGTGGCTTTGAATACGTGCATGCGATGCAATCGATTTTGTTTGATCGTCAAATGTGGGGCAGTAATCTATTTATCAATCAACGCTACGACGCGATCTGGATGATTCCGCAGGTTGAAAATATCAGCAAAGATTATTTCACGACCTTCCGTCGGCGCCCGGCGCAAGTCGCGCCGTTTGTTTGGGATCCGATGTTCGTGCGTCAACGCAGCAGCGACCAACCGCATCATGGCGAATATCGTCCGCGTGCCGCCGATCAGGCCAAACGCATCAGCATCATGGAACCGAATCACGATGTCGTGAAATTTTGCCTGTATCCGATCTTAATCGTCGAAGAAACGTTTCGTGAAATGCCCGATGCCATTGAATTTTTGCATGTCACCAACTCGGAGCGTTTGGCCAATAACAGTAAAGAGTTTGTTTCGTTGATGTTGCAACTCGATATCGTACAGAATAACAAGGCTGCATTTGTCGGTCGTTTCGATACGCCGTTGTTCCTTGCCGAAATGACCGATATTGTGGTTTCGCATCAATGGGAAAATGCATTGAATTATTTTTATTTCGATGTGGCATAGCAAGGTTATCCGTTGGTGCACAACGCGCATTTATGTCCGGATTTGGGTTACTACTACAACGCCAATGATGTTACGGATGGCAAAAATCAGTTGATCAATGTCTTAAAAAGTCATGATCAAAATTGGCAAGATTATTTAGAGCGTCAACGCGCTGTGATCGCCCGTTATCTGCCCGGTCACGCCGATGTGACGGCGGGTTATGAGCGCTTGCTGTTCGAGTTGATGCAACAGGAGCCGATCTGATGAACGCCGCGCCCTCGTTTCATGTCACCGCCCTTTTTAACGGGCAAGCCAGCTTTCACGAATGCATTTTATTTTGCATGGGCGGTTTACGTGAGTTGGGTTATGACGTGACTTACGCCGACAATCAGCTCAAGCCTGACGCGATCAACATCGTGCTCGGCTCGTATACGCATTTGTCTGATAATGCGACGTGGCGTGCAATGTCCGCTCAAGCGGCGGACATCATCATTTACAATTGGGAGCAAGTCGGTAGTGACGTGCCGTGGATCACACCGCGCTACGTGCGTCAAATGACTCACACGCATGTTTGGGATTACAGCAACAGTAACGTCGCCGAGTTGCGAGCGGCGGGTGTAGCGGATGTGCATCATGTGCCGATGTCATACACGCCTGAAATGAGTGTGGTGCCGACGAATGTTGAACAAGATATTGATGTGCTGTTTTATGGCGTGATCAATGAGCGACGAAAAAAAGTATTGGATGATCTGCGCGCCAAAGGACTTAAGGTCGTATCAACTGACGAGTGCCCGTGGATGATGGGTGACGAGCGCGACCAATATATTGCGCGTGCCAAAGTTGTGCTTAACATGCATCGTTTTGAAGAAACCAAAGTTTTTGAAATCGCACGTGTCTCGTATTTGTTGGCGAATCATAAAGCGGTCGTCTCGGAGATCAGCAGCGCCACGGTGGTTGATGATGATATTCGCATGGCGATTGCATCGGACTCGATTGATCGTTTGGTTGATCTGTGCGTGGCGCTGGTACAAGACGAGGCGCGTCGCGTGGCTTTGGCACAAAAAGGTTTTGATTTATTCAGTCAACGTAAGGCCAGTGTGGTATTGAAGCAGGCGGTTGATCGATATTTACAACAACGTGCGGCGCAGCCGGCGCAAATTGGTAATCTGATGACGCACAGTGTTGCGTTACCGACCACGTTGCAGATTGGTGCGGGCGAGCAATGGCGTTATGATTATTGCAATATTGACACCCGCGAGGATTTTGCAGCGGATTTGATTTTGGATCTGGATCATCCTTTGCCTTTTGAGCAAACTTTATCCTCGTGGCGGTTTGGCTCAGTTCAATTGCAGCGCAGTTATTTTCAAAAAATCATTGCAAAGAATGTATTCCAGCGGGTCAAAAACGTGACGACTGTGTTGACTCATTGTTTGGAGTTGTTGCAGGATGGTGGTGTGCTGGAGCTGTCGGTGCCGCTGGATTTGTCTTATGACGCGTGGGCGCACATTGACGATCAGCGTGCATTTAATGACAAAACTTGGGAGCACATCGTCGAAGTGTGGTGGCAATACGGTTGGCAAACCCATCGTTTTGAACTTACCAGCATTGGCTTTGGCTTGCACAACGAGTTCGGTATGAAGCTGCTCGCCGAAAATGGTAATGACTGGGGCGCTGCGTTGCGCACTGCGCGCGCGATTGATGTGATTCAGGTAACCCTGAGCAAACGTGAACTGACGGATGATGAACGAAAACAGTTGCCGCAAGCACTGTTTATGGATTAAGGCGCATGACTAAGCCGCTCTTTCACCTCAGTGCAATATCCACGGCAGGCTCATTCACGGACTGTATCTTGTTTTGTCAAAAAGGCTTGGAGGCTTTGGGTTATCCCACGACAACGCAACCATACGTGGTGTGGTCACATGCCATCAATATCGTTTTTTGCTCACAAATGTTGACGTGGCGTGAGATCTCGGCAACTGGTGCAAACGAGGTTATTGTGTACAACTGGGAGCCGGTGGCGCCCGATATTGGGCGTTTTCCGCCAACGTATATTCGTCAAATGCAGCATGCGCATGTTTGGGATTACAACCAGCAAAATGTGGCGATTCTTAAAAATGCCGGTGTGCAGGACATTCATTATGTGCCGATGGGTTATGTGCCTGAGATGCAGCGTGTGGTTGCGATTGAGCGACAAGATATTGATGTTTTGTTTTATGGCTACATCAATGAGCGGCGTCAAAAAGTCATTGACGCGATTAGTGCCAGAGGCTTAAATGTTGTGACCTCTGATGACGTCGGTTACATGACGGAAGATGTGCGTGACACTTATATTGCGCGCGCCAAGGTCGTGCTCAATATTCATTTTTTTGATCATGCACATGTATTTGAAGTGGCGCGCGTGGCGTATTTATTGGCCAACCGTAAAGCCGTGGTTGCTGAAGTGTCACCACTCACACATATTGAACCTGATTTTTATGACGCAATTGCTGCAGGTGATTTGGATGCGTTGCCGCAGTTGTGTTGGGACTTAGTACAGGATGATGCGCGTCGACATGAGTTGGAGCGGCGTGCATTTGATGTATTTTCCAAACGCAATGCCACAACCATCATGAAAACTGCTGTCGATCGTTACTTTGCACAAAAAGATGCGAAGCCGTCGTTGCTAGGCAACTCAAACGATTACACTATACCGCTACCTCGGATCTTGCAACTACGCGCGGGTTATTCTTGGCGTTATGACTATTGCAATATTGATCGGCATGCCGATTTTTCACCAGATCTTGATTTAAACATCGAACAAGATTTACCGATGAATCAAACCCTGAAGTCATGGCGGTTTGGCGAGGTACAGATTAAAGCGGGTATGTTTCAGTCGATCTTGGCAGGCGATTGGTTCAGTGGTGTCGATGATTTTCGTCGGGCATTAAGCAATTGCCTGACTTTACTTGAAGAAGGTGGTGAGCTGCATATTACTGCGCCATTGGATTTATCGTTCGAGTCATGGTCTTTGATTGATTATAAGCGTGCGTTTAATGAAAAGACATGGGAGCGGATTGTGGCGGATTGGTGGCAATATGGCTGGCAAACCCATCGTTTTCAAATCGTCAATGTCGGTTATCAGATTAATAATCCGCACGGTATGGGCATCATCAATGAACAAAATGGCAGTTGGGATAAGGCGATGACAGTGCCGCGTGCCATAGATGTACAGAGTTTGGTTTTGCGTAAGTGTGCCCTCACGGACGATGAGCGTAAACAACTGCCGCAAGCACGTTTTATGGATTAGTAGGATGAATCACAGCAATAAGGTTGGTGAAAGCATGTCGATGAAAATTTCGTTACAACATACCGATGTCATCATGTCGTATCGTGGCAATACCCCCGATCGAGAGGAAAATTTGTACGCCCTACTGCGGCATTTTGACTTGACCTATCAAGACTATCGGATCTTATTGATTGAGGCCGATGCGACGCCGAAGTTTGATTGGAAGCGATTGTCCGATGCAAAAATCAATCATATTTTTATCCCGAATTCCGGCTTGTTCCCCAAAGCATTGTTGTACAACACTGCCGCTAAAATGGCGACCAGCCCTTTGTTGGTTTTTAATGACGTCGACTGTTTCGCCGAGCCGCAATCAATGGGTGCATGTGTTCGCGAGTTGTTGAAGTATCAGGCGCACGATGTTTTGTGTCCGTATCATGAGATGATCAATGTATCGGGTTCGCTTAAGCAAAAATTTGTCGAGCAGCCGATTTATGATTGGGTTAAAGGCATTCATAAAGATGCGCTGACCGAAGACACTACTGTGTTGTACGAACGTAATCCAGGTGGTGTGTTCATCTTTAAGCGCAAAGATTTTATACGTATCGGTGGTTTGAATACCAAGTTTCTGGGCTGGGGCGGCGAGGACAATGAATTGTTGTTCAGAGCGACTCGTTTGGGCTTGCGTTGGTCTTCTCTATCGCTCCCATTGTTTCACTTGCATCATGACAGCTTGAATCGTGCAGAATGGGGTAACTTGACACCTGAGGGGCAAAAAAATGGTGATATGGCACGTATGAGTGAAAGTATGCCGATTGAGGAGCTGCAGGCATTGGCCGATGAGTTACATCAATTTTTTGTGTAAATGATCGTTAATTGGCTCCATAAAAAATCCGCTCAAAATAGAGCGGATTTTTTATGGAGCATTTTGCATTGTCAGCTTAAGATGATTGAACCAATATTTTCATTTTTTGCAATGACTCATATTTGGCTTGCAACTGTTCACGAGTTTCAACGTGATTTTCATCGAGTGGAATACACTCAACCGGACAAACGATCTGACATTGTGGCTCACCAAAATGGCCGACGCACTCGGTGCATAAATCGGGATTGATGACGTAGATTTCCGGCCCCATGCTGATCGCCTGATTGGGGCACTCCGGCTCGCACACGTCGCAATTGACGCATTCATCGGTGATGATCAGTGCCATTTTATTTGATTCCTGCCGCGTGTTTGGCTTTGACGGCGGCTTCGACCGATGGGAAGACAAACTTACTGATGTCGCCGCCCAGTGCGGCGATTTCACGCACAATCGTGCCCGAAATGAATTGATATTGATCCGACGGTGTCATGAACATCGTCTCGATGTCCGGCATCAAATAGCGGTTCATGCCAGCCATTTGAAATTCGTATTCAAAATCAGATACCGCACGCAAGCCGCGCAAAATGACGCTGCCGTTGTTTTCCCGAATAAAATCCTTGAGCAGCCCGCTAAAGCCGATCACATGAACATTGCTGTCGTGGCTCAAGACTTCTTTAGCGATGCTCACCCGCTCTTCTAAAGTGAAAAAAGGCTTTTTATTGCGCGAATCGGCCACGCCGACTACGACGGTGTCGAACATTTTGGCACCACGACGGATCAGATCTTCGTGGCCGCGTGTGAGTGGATCAAAAGTACCGGGATAAATCGCGATTCGGGTCATGATAATTCCTAAAGTTAGGGCATATTATACGGGCTTTTGTGTCGGGCGCGCGTGGGGATTATAACAGGGGCTTTTGGTGATATCATCGTACTTATTTGCGAGAGAATGAGTTATGGAAAACCACATTAGCGATATTGCACATGCGATTCAGCTGGCAGTTGCGCCGGTGTTTTTGTTGACTGCGATCGGTACATTGATCAATGTTCTGAATGCGTGTTTGAGCCGTAGCATTGACCGGCGTCGTGCTTTGGACAAAATGATGGGTGAAACGGTGGATGAAATTTCACTGGAAAAAATTCGTGCTGAGCGACTCTTGCATGTGGCACGTTTGCGCGTGATTTATTTCGGGATTTTTTCTTCCGTATTATCCGCGCTGTTGATCAGCTTGGTGGTGGTCGGTGCGTTTGTTGGTGCATTATTGGCGATTGATATGTCACGTGCCATTGCGGTATTGTTTATTTTAGCCATGGTCGCGATGGTGGTCAGCTTGCTGTTTTTCTTGTACGAAGTTTTTTTGATGCTTAAATAACGCGTTGCCATAAACCGTAACGCACCTGCTGGGTTTTACCACTGCGCACCTCAGTCCAACCGTGATCGGTTAACGGCGATAAGTCAGCCGCTGCTTCGACTTCGACATACAGCCATGTATCAGCGTACGTCACCGGCATAATGGCAGGCATGATTTGAGCCAACCAGTTGTGACCGAAGGGTGGATCCAAAATAATCCAATCAAAGATTCGCCCAGCTTCGCTTGCTTGTGCGCAGAATTTTAAAGCGTCTGCTTGTTGTGCCTGAATATCTGCGCCAGTTTGCCATTGCTTGAGTGTCTTTTGAATGTGTGCGATTGTCGGTGCGTATGTATCGATCATCCATACATGAGTTGCACCTCGACTCACGCATTCCAAACCAAACGCTCCGCTGCCGGTAAACGCATCCAAAATGCGTTTGTCGTCAAAAACACCACCCCACTGATGCATCATCCAGTTAAATACTGTTTCGCGTACGCGATCCGAGCTGGGGCGTAAGCCCTCATGGTGGAGGACGGGGATCAATTGGCGGCGATGTTCGCCGCCGATGATGCGGATTTGGCCGGCGGCTTTTTGTGTCGATTTCATAGCCCACAGTGTACAATAGCATCAAATATTTTTCGGCTTTTGTGCCGTATTAACTGAACTGACCCCCACTATGTTTAATTTTTTTCGCCGTAAAAAACCAGTTGAGACCGCTGTTGAGGCGCCTGTTGAAAACAGCATCGCTACGCCTGTGGAAACCGCCATTGAACCAACAGCCGAAGTGCCGCAAAACGAGCCGTTTGATATTGCGCCCGTGTTTGATGAAGTGATTGAAACGCCGAATGATTCTAAAGGGGTTGCCGTCATCAATGAAGTGACTGAGCAACCTGTTGAAGTGGTCATTGCGCAGCCTGCTGTTGCTGCTGAGGTTGTAGAACCTGAGGCTTCCGCAGCGGCGCAAGCTAATAGCGGCTGGTTCTCGCGTTTGCGTCAAGGATTGGCAAAAACCGGTACAGGCATCAAACATGTATTTGTCAGTCACAAGGTCGACGAGGAATTGTTTGAATCGCTCGAAGACGCCCTACTCATGGCAGATGTTGGTGTGACCGCAACCACCCAAGTGATGGGTGAACTGCGCGCACGGGTTAAAAAAGAGCGCTCCGAGGATGCTGCTGCCGTCAAAGCCGTACTCAAAAAAGTCTTGGTCGAATTGCTCACGCCGCTTGAAAAAGAGTTGAATGTTGACGCAGACGCGCCGCTTGTGCTCATGGTCGCTGGCGTCAATGGGGCGGGTAAAACCACCAGCATCGGTAAGTTGACGCATCATTTGCAACAGATGGGTAAAACCATCGTCCTCGCTGCTGGCGATACTTTTCGTGCTGCTGCGCGTGAACAGCTCGCAGTGTGGGGTGAGCGTAATGGTGTGACCGTGATCGCGCAAGAGTCGGGTGATCCGGCTGCCGTAGTGTTTGATGCGATTGCTTCGGCACAGGCCAAACATACCGACGTTGTGATTGCCGATACCGCCGGTCGTTTACCGACACAATTAAACTTGATGGATGAGCTCAAAAAAATCAAACGGGTGGCCGACAAAGCCATGACCGGCGCACCACACGAAGTGATTTTGGTGCTCGATGGCAGTATGGGACAAAATGCGTTGGCGCAAGTCAAGTCGTTTGACGAAGCGATTGGTTTGACTGGTTTGATCGTCACTAAGCTGGATGGCTCGGCCAAAGGGGGCGTGCTCGCCGCGTTAGCAGTTGAACGTCACATTCCGGTTTATTTCATCGGTGTCGGTGAATCGGTGCATGACTTACAAACATTTGACGCGCATGAGTTTGTTGATGCGCTATTGGATTGAAAATGCAAGACGGTCAAATTCTCGCCACAGTTGATTTAGGCTCCAACAGCTTTCGCATTGAAATGGCGCGACTTGATCACGGCCAATTGGTTCGACTGGATTATTATAAAGAGCCGGTACGTCTCGGTGCAGGTTTAGATGAAAACAGCAATTTGACGCCCGAGGCAATTGCGCGTGGGGTGGAATGCTTGAGTCGTTTTGCTGAACGCTTGCGTGGTGTATCGCCCGATGCGGTGCGTGCTGTCGCGACGCAAAGTTTGCGCAGTGCGAAAAATCCGCAGGATTTTATCGTACCGGCCGAGGCCGCATTGGGTTATCCGATCGAGATTATTTCGGGTCAAGAAGAAGCGCGTTTGATTTACAAAGGCGTTGCTAATGATTTACCCAAAGATCAACGCAAGCGTCTTGTCGTGGATATTGGCGGTGGTTCGACCGAAGTGATTGTTGGCATCAACACCGAAGCCGAGCGCATGGAGTCGTTTCGCATCGGTTGTGTGTCGCACACACTCAAGTTTTTTGACGGTGGCAAGTATACGCAGAAAAGCTTTGCCAAAGCAGTTTTGGCGGCAACGGCGGTGTTTGAAGAAGGCATTGAACTGTTCAATCACAAGCATTGGGAGCTGGCTTACGGTTCATCCGGCACAATCGAAACGATTGCCGAGTTGTGCGCGATATACGAAAATACCAATGTGATCACGATGAAAGCGATGACCGCGTTGGCGCATACCCTCACGACGGTCGAGCCAAAAAAGTGGCCGTTTGCCGAATTGAAAACCCAACGCGCACAAGTGCTTGCGGGTGGTTTGGCGGTATTGATGGGTTTGTTTGAGGCGTTCGGAGTGGATCGTATGGCGCCGTGTTACAGCGCGTTGCGCCAAGGTGTGATGGTCGATTTGCTCGGGCGCAGCTCAGGTCAATTGGCCGACGATGTACGTGAACAAAGTATTTTGCGCCTCTCTAAACGTTGGGCGATTGACCGAGCACAGGCGGCTCGAGTGGAACAACTTGCGGTGCATTTGTTGTACAAGATCAATCCGAAATTGGATTCGCAATGGTTGTCATGGGCGGCGAGGACGCACGAAATCGGCATGGTGATTGCGCACGAAGGTGCCCATCGTCACGGTGATTACATGATGCGTAATGCCGATTTGGCTGGATTTTCACGTATTGAACAAGCTCATTTAGCCAATTTGATTGCAGCGCAGCGCGGCGGGTTGAAAAAATGGCAGGAGGCTTTTGCCGATCCGCGTTTTGCACAAGAAGTGTTGTGCTTGCGTATTGCCGTTTTGCTTTGTCATGCACGTGTCGATGTGGGTGAGCCGTCGGGTGCATTGACTTTCGAGGCTGGGGTTTTGACTTGGCAAATTAATCCGGCTTGGGCCAGCCGTTATCCTTTATCGGCTTATCTGTTAGAAGAAGAATGGCGTACTTGGGAAAAAATTGGCATTAAAGTCAATGTGTGATGTCATCGACTTGTCATGTCGAGCGGTTAGTATGGCACATCGGTTCACTTAACTCCCGTCGCCTTCACCCTTGAGTCCATCATGAGCAATCCACAAATACTCCAACTGCATGAATCGCTGAGCACCAGTGAAGCGACCGATAGTAACGAAACTCACGATTATCCCTACGATACATGGCTCGATTACCGTGTGTATGAGTCGCGTAAAAAAGATTTGCAAATTGAGTTGCTCAAGTTGCAAGCATGGGTTAAAGAAACTGAGCAGAAAGTCATCATCGTATTTGAAGGACGCGACGCGGCCGGCAAGGGCGGTACCATCAAGCGCTTTATGGAGCACTTGAATCCACGCGGCGCACGCGTCGTTGCCTTGCAAAAACCGTCTGAGACTGAACGTGGTCAGTGGTATTTTCAGCGTTATGTCGCTCAATTACCGACGGCCGGTGAAATCGTTATGTTTGATCGCTCGTGGTATAACCGCGCGGGCGTTGAGCGGGTCATGGGGTTTTGTACCACGCAAGAGTATTTCACCTTCATGCAACAAGCGCCTGAGTTCGAGCGTATGTTGGTCAGCAGTGGCATTCATCTGATCAAATTTTGGTTTTCGGTCAGTCGCGATGAGCAGCGTCGTCGCTTTGAAGAACGCGCGACCGACCCGCTCAAGCAATGGAAGCTCTCGCCGGTTGATATGGCTTCGATTGACAAATGGGATGCGTATACCGATGCCAAAGAAGCGATGTTTTCGTTCACCGATCGCCCCGAAGCGGCTTGGACGGTCATCAAGTCGAATGATAAACGCCGTGCGCGTTTGACGGCCATGCAATATGTCCTACATAAATTGCCGTACACCAATAAAGACGAGTCCAAAATCGGCGAATTGGACATGCAGCTTTTGAGCTCACCACAAGACAGTTTGTAAGCTTAATCATTCAAATAAAAAGAGGCTTCGGCCTCTTTTTTGCGCTTGATTGAATCTTCTGACGGTTTAGGTAAACAAAAATCCATCTTGCGCCGTTGTACACTTACTCGGCTCGAACGATGAGGGGATTACACTTGCACAATCATTGATCCATGATTGGGAAGTAAATGAGTATAAGGAGGCAGGATGTTACAGAAGAATAAAGGTTACAGCGCTATGCGTTGGGGCAGCGCGGCAAGTGTGTTGGCATTGGTTTTGGGTTCATCCATGATTACGGCACAGGAGCTGGCTGCGGATTCGGTTGCGCTGGATCCGAAAGGTCAGATTGTTTTTCTTGATCCAGAGTTAAAATCGGTCAGTGAGCGCATCGGTACGACACGCTTGACCTCGACGGATGTTGAACATCTGAGCGAGCAGCAGTTGCAAGTATTGGTATTATCGGTGCTGAAGCAGCATCCGGAGCTTGATGCCGATCGATTATATGATTTGAATGGTGAGAACGAAGGCGCACGTATGGTGCCCTATTTGGCCAAGCTCCCCGCAGTGCAGGCGCATAACTTAAAGCTGCTGTACCGATATATTGATTATCACACCATCAATCAGCTTCGATTTGGTCGATAAGCGCGTGCTTACTTGCCGATGCAAAAGCTTGAGAAAATCACGCCGAGCAGGTCATCGGCAGTAAACGCGCCGGTGATCAAATTCAATGATTCCTGTGCCAAACGCAACTCTTCAGCAAACAAATCCAGTGCTTCGGCTGCGGTCAAGGCATGTAAATAAGCCGCTTGCAAATGCTCGTCCGCGGCACGCAACGCAGTCAAATGCCGTTCACGCGCGATAAAAGTATCGGTTTGGGTCTTCTCAAAACCGACGATTTGCAACAAACGTTCACGTAACTCGCCCAACCCCGCGCCCGTTTTAGCACTCAAAATCAAATGTTGCTCATCCGTTTGAAGCGCCGCACTTTGTGTTTCGGTCAGCAAGTCGGCCTTGTTGGTCAAGGTCAGCAATGGCGTATCGCTCGGTGTGTGTTGCTGTAGACGCGTCAACAAATCGGCATCGGCGTCGGAGGTGTCGTTCAAATCTTGTAAATGCAGCACTACATCGGCCTTGGCCACCGTCGCCCAAGTGCGCTCGATGCCAATTTTTTCCACCACATCGTCGGTTTCGCGCAGTCCGGCGGTGTCGATGATGTTGAGCGGTACGCCGTCGATCTGTACCGCTTGCGTCACCGTATCGCGCGTCGTGCCGGCGATCGGCGTGACGATGGCAATGTCTTGACCGGCGAGCGCGTTGAGGAGTGATGATTTACCGACATTCGGCTGACCGACCAACACCACATTAACCCCATCGCGTAACAAAACGCCTTGTTTGGCGGTGGCAAGTACGGCGGCGAGTTGGGTTTGGATGCGCTCCAACTGACCGAAAGCATCGGCCTTTTTGAGGAAGTCGATTTCTTCTTCGGGAAAATCCAACGTCGCTTCGACCAACATGCGCAGGTGGACAACCTGTTTGACCAAGTCATGAATCTTGCTTGAGAATTCGCCTGACAACGATTTGACTGCACTTTTGGCCGCTGCTTCAGTGGAGGCTTCGATCAAATCGGCAACCGCTTCGGCCTGCGCCAAATCCATTTTGTCGTTCAAAAAAGCGCGCTCGGTGAATTCGCCCGCTTGTGCCATACGTACATTGAGGTGAGCGCCCACTTGCAAACAACGGCGCAACAGAAGCTGCAGGACGACCGGGCCGCCATGACCTTGTAGTTCGAGGACATGCTCACCCGTATAGGAATGGGGTGCGTTGAAATACAGTGCAATACCGTGGTCAATCGGGTGGTGATCGGCATCTAAAAATGCCCCATAAGTGGCATGGCGCGGCGTTAGTGAGCGCCCACATATTGCTTGCGTCAGCGCGGTTATCGTGTTTAAGTCACCCGATGCACGCACCACGCCGACCCCGCCGCGTCCGGCGGCAGTGGCGATGGCAATAATGGTATCTTTAGTATTGAGGTGTTCAGTCATGTCCGCATTGTACGCGGGGTAAAATTATTGAGCAAACCTGTGTGGGCTTGTCTATGCAAGATTGGCTGTAAAAAAAGCCCGCATGAGGGGCTTAAATAATGATTTAACGAGGCCCGCCGTATTCTTCAAATACAGCAGCATCGTAAGACGCTAAAGCGGTGGTTTCTGCCAATGCTGCGGCTTCCCATTCGCGCATCGCGGGGTGCGCGAGCATGGTTTCCAAGTAGGTTTGTGCAGGCGAAGTGAGTTGGATATTATAGCTGAGCAAGCGCCAGACAATTGGTGCGTACATCGCATCGGCAATCGAAAAGTCACCGAATAAATAGGGTTTTTCGCCTGCATAATCGCGTCGCGCTTCCGTCCAGATTGCTTCAATACGCGCGATGTCTGCATACACTGCTTCGGTCGCCGCTTTGCCTTTCAGGCGCATTTTGATGTTCATCGGCATGGCGTTACGCAAAGCTACAAAACCTGAATGCATTTCGGCACTGATTGAACGGGCGCGTGCACGGGCATGTATGTCATTCGGCAAAAGTTGTTTATCGGGATGCTGTTCATTTAAAAACTCGGCAATCGCCAAGGTGTCCCAAATCTGAAAGTCGTTAGCGTGCAAACAGGGTACCAAGCCATTGGCTGAATACGCGCGGTGCAAATCGTTTCTGCCGCTTCCGATGCCTTTAAGAATCTCTTCAAAAGGGATGTTAAAGTGCTTCATCAAAACCCATGGGCGGAGTGACCATGACGAGTAGTTTTTGTTGCCGATATAAAGTTGGTACATGATCTAACCTTCGATAATGTTCTGCTAATGGTGGGTTGTACTTATCGAGCGTTCATTTCAATGGGCTGCCTCAAGCAAAAACGAGTGATTTTGACTTATGCTTTGACACACACCGCACAAGCCGTTGTTTTGACCCGTTTGAACCAAAGACTTGCGTGATTCAATAATTCGCTCATCCATGAAGTTTGGCTGGCTTGAACTTCAACCACCGCGTCGTGCCCTTCGATCAAAACCGTACCCGGCATCAACGATAAGGTTGTGCCCTGTTGTAGTACGTAATCTTGGTTGCTCAAACTGTGGGTCAGCCAGACATTGTGTGATTTGACCTGTAACGTTGCGGCGGTAGGCAAATGCAATGCGATCAGGCCGCGTGAATCGGCTTGTAAGCGCAATGTTGTGAATTCAACTTTCATGATAATCTCCTGTCAATTACCGATTAAAAATCACCGACAGTGGTTAAAAAGCTGTGTTAATCTTCAAAAAAATTATTGATTTCATTGAGTTAACAGAGTGGCGTCGATGAGCATGGGTCGATTTTAGGCGTGTGTTGGATTCTAATCAAACGATATATTTTCACTTTTATAGTTAGTTTTATTCACATGAATGGGGGTGATCATGCTGAAACTACCGCCATTATCTGCTTTACGTGCTTTTGAAGCGGTATCGCGTTTGGGCAGCGTCACGCGTGCTGCTGAAGAACTGCACGTCACGCACAGTGCCGTCAGTCATCAACTGAAGCTGCTGGAAGAATACTTGGATACCCGTTTGATTGACCGCAGTGCACGTCGCGTCAATCTGACGCCCGAAGGCCGCGTTTATGCTTATCAGATTCGTTTGGCGTTGCAACAGGTGGCTGGCGCGACCAATCGCATCAGCATGCGCTCGCAGAGCGAGCATTTGACCATTGCGCTGTTGCCTTCATTTGGCACGCATTGGTTGATTCCCCGCTTGCCTGATTTCTACAAACAGCATCCGAACTGGCGGATCGAGTTGATCGCGAGCTTGGAAGTGGTGGATTTTGATAGCAGTCCGGCGGACTGTGCCATTCGTTTCGGTTCGATTGAGACGTTGGGGGCGCATACCGAACACTTGATGTCGGAGTGGCAGCTGTTGGTGGCATCCGTACAAGACGGTCGTTTTTCACCCACTCAAACGCCCACTGAAGTCGCTCAAGTCGGTAGCCTCATCACTGCCAACGAAAGCTGGTCGAACTGGTGTATCGCGGCGGATCTGGATCAAGTCGTACCGACCCCATCGCTGATTGTCAATGACTCTAACCTTGTGTTAGAAGCGGCGCGCAGCGGTTTGTCTGTGGTGCTTACACGGCTTTCGATTGCGGATTATTGGCTCAGACAGGGAGTTTTGCAGCGCGTTACGCCGATTCTTGCCCAGCATCCATCGGATTATCATCTGGTTTGGCCAGATCGCAGCCATAAGAGTGATAAGTTGGTGATTTTTATGCAATGGCTTAAAGAACAATGTCGTCTGTTTGAGCAAAGCGTACACCAAGGCGCAACCGTGGTGTCCAAATCGCATAGCTTTGGATTTTTGCAAACGGAGAAGTTGAATTTACCAATGCGTACGGAAGAGCCTTGATTTCTGTAATGAAATCAACGGATCTGTTGTAAAGATGCGATGAATTGGGGTTTCATAGCAACAAATTAAGTTTTTGGCGCGAGTTGAATTGCGAAAGCGGGTACAATCTGGTCTTATATAAGACGTAAGAATTAAGCCGTGCTTGATCTCTCCCAAATCGCCCTGTTTTTCATCTGCACCCTTACCTCCGCGTTTACCGCCAGTGTTGGTGTGGGCGGTGGCGTCATTTTATTGGCAATTCTGCCCAATTTCCTTGCACCTGCGATTGTCATCCCGATTCATGGGGCAACCCAGCTGATGAGCAATGTTTCGCGCTTTGTCTTTGACTGGCGCATGGTGCGTTGGGATTTGGTCAAGCCGTATTTGCCCGGCGCGCTGCTGGGTGGTTTGGTCGGGTTTTACTTTTTGGATGTGTTTCAGTTTGATTATTTACCGCTGATTTTGGCGGTGTTTATCTTGCTCTGTACGTGGACGGATCTGGTTGTGCGCCTCGGTGCGGTGCTCGGTAATATGTTTTTACTGGGTGGCGTACAAACGTTCTTATCGCTGTTTGTCGGCGCGATTGGCTTGATTGTGCCGCCGATTCTATTCAAAAAAGGGCTGAATAAAGATACCGTGATCGCGACACAATCGGCCTTTATGAGCGGTATGCATGGCTTTAAAGTCGCCGCTTATGTCGCGGCGGGATTTGCTTTTCGGGAGCATTGGGTGGTGATGGTTTTGATGCTGGCCGGCTCCAGTTTTGGCTCGTACATCGGTCAACGCTGGCGTAATAAAATCCCCGAGCAAGCCGGCATCCGCGTCATGAAATGGCTGATCACCGCACTCGCCCTGCAATTGATTGTCAGCTTCGTCTTAAGCTTTCGCGTGTAACACGCGCATGGCTTTTTCAAAATTCCCTGCCAACCAATCTGGCAAAATCGCCTGAGCCTTGTCCATGGCTTCATCAATCGCCACACGCTCCGCTTGTTTCGGTGGTTTGAGTACGTAATCCACCACGGGTTGCAGCGCAATACTGCTGTTGCGTGGATGGTCAATGCCGATGCGCAAACGCCAGAATTTATCAGTGCCAAGTTTGGCTTGCGTGTCTTTGAGACCATTGTGGCCGCCGGATGAGCCGCCGAGTTTGAGCTTGGCGGCACCGACTGGAATATCCAATTCGTCATGTAATACCAAAACGTTTTCGGGCAAGATCTTATAAAAATTCGCCAACGCGGCAATTGACTGACCCGAACGATTCATAAAGGTCATCGGTTGCAGCAACCAGATGTCTTGCTGGCCGACGCGTGCGCGCGCCGAAAGACCAAAGAATTTGGACTCGGGGGACAAATGCACGTTGTATTGGCGGGCGAGTTGATCGAGCAGCCACCAGCCTGCATTGTGGCGGGTATTTTCGTATTCGGTGCCTGGATTGCCGAGGCCGACGATGAGTTTGGTGGGGTTCATTGTTAAGGCTTTACTAAACTAAAATGGTGTACGGGCTCGCTCCCTTTTTTATTCGCCATCAATTCATTCACCGTGATTTTTTGTGCGATTTTTAAAGGGGATGCGCCGACATCGGGTTCGGGCAAGACGATGTTAATAACGTCACCTATTTTTTGGCTGCAACCCGAATCCGCGCTACCGTTGACTTGCCCATCTGTGATTTTAAAACGAAAATGCCATTCTTCCCGTTCGATCTCAAGTCCTTCAGGGTTGGTAAAATAAATACGCATGCGCTCCGGTTCGGATTCGATCGTGCCTTTGAGTAAGCACTGATTCATATACGATGCCTGCGCAGTTAAATGCAAACACAAAAGGCTCACGAGCGATAATTTTTTCATATTGCACTCCAAATAATCAAAAAGCCCGCGTTTGCGGGCTTTTTGATTGAAGCAAAACAAAATTATTTACCGGCAACAGCCAAAGTAATGTCTTTTTGTTTGCCCAAAACCAAAGTAACGCCGGCCGGGAATGGCAAGTCGCTGGCTTTAACCGCTTGGCTTGGTTCCAATTTAGATACGTCAACGGTCAATGCTGAAGGCATGTCTTTTGGCAAGCAAGCAATTTTAACATTGAATACCGCTGCTTTAATGCGTTGGCCACCGATTTTAACTGCCGGTGAGTTTTCGCCACCGACGAATTTCAAAGGTACTTTAACGAAGATCGGTTGATCTGCTTGTACGCGTTGAAAATCAACGTGCAAAATCATCGGTTTGGTTGGGTGAACTTGCACGTCGCGCAAAATCACTTGCTCAACAGTACCGTCAACTTCCAAATCCAAAACTGAGTGGCGAACGCCGTCTTTACGCAAAGCGTGGAACAGACCGTTGTGTTCGATTTCGATTGACGTAGCGGCAGCAGTAGCGCCGTAAACCACGCCTGGGGTTGTGCCCGCGATACGCATACGGCGGCTCGCACCTGTGCCATGCAATGAGCGGGTAGTTGCAACAATTTTCATAATAACTCCAAGGTTTAAAATTAAATCCACTTGCGACCAGTGGATTCATCTTTGAATCCGTTATTTTGATTCTGATTACTCAGAAAACAACGAACTCACAGATTCTTCTTTGGCGATACGA
>JBIKPB010000193.1:0-3524 GCA_044357705.1 Formosimonas sp.
TCGTCTCGCCCAATAATTTTGCGCAGCTCAGCTGGCGGATTTTTTCACACGCTGCTGCTGCGGGAACCAGTGGAATGGTATCTAAAACCACCAACTCATCCAATACCGAATCACAGATGCGATCAATGGCCGGACCCGATAACACCGGGTGGGTGCAATAGGCCATCACACGTTTGGCGCCACGTTCTTTCAATACTTCAGCCGCTTTGCATAATGTACCTGCTGTATCGACCATATCGTCCATCAACACACATGTGCGACCCTCAATGTCACCGATGATGTTCATGACTTCAGAGACATTGGCTTTCGGACGGCGTTTGTCGATAATTGCCAAATCACATTCGAGCTTTTTAGCAAAGGCACGCGCACGTGCGACACCACCAATATCAGGCGATACGACGACCATATCGTCGATTTTTTTGGCAAACAAATCATCAAGCAATATGGGTGACGCGTAGATATTGTCTACCGGCACATCGAAAAAGCCTTGAATCTGTTCTGCATGTAAATCCATCGTCATCACACGATCGACACCGGATGCCACCAACATGTTCGCCACCAACTTCGCCGTAATCGCGACACGGGCTGAGCGTGGGCGGCGATCTTGGCGTGCGTAGCCGAAGTACGGCATTGCAGCAGTGATTCGCCCAGCGGATGCACGTTTGAGTGCATCTGCCATAATCAACACTTCCATCAACGACTCATTGGTCGGTGCACAGGTTGATTGTAAAATAAAGACATCTTTACCACGCACGTTTTCACAGATTTCCACCATCACTTCGCCATCTGAGAAACGTTTCACTTCCGCAGCGCCCAGAGGCAAGCGCAGATAGTCTGCAACATCTTTCGCTAACATCGGATTAGCGGTCCCAGTGAAAATCATCAAATCGGTGGTGGCCATGATGGGCTTTCTTCGCGTGAATTACGGGTTGATTGTGCTCAAAAAAAATGCCCGAAGAATAAAACCCCGGGCAATTTTTTATTATTTGGCAGAGGCGGAAGGATTCGAACCTTCGCATGCTGGAATCAAAATCCAGTGCCTTAACCAGCTTGGCGACGCCTCTATTGAGACCGAGATTATAGCGAGGGGTTGAAATTATTGCAAGCATTTTGAGGCAAAGGTGTGTGATTTATGCCGCAACTGCGAGAAATACTGTACTCGCGCCCCGCTTCTTTAAAGCAGTGAGTAGATTACTTGGGATAGACCTGTTCGCGCACGCTGTTGATCGTCCAATAAATCATATCGTTCTCCTTTTTAGTTTGATGGTGTGTTTACCCAGCGCACTTGCCAGTGCTTGGCGCACTGCAAACGCCACTGTTCAAGTACGTGCCACTCTGCCTCATTGGTCGGCGCGGCGAATACGGTCGCGCCAGAGCCGCTCATGCGCACGCAAGCGTCGGGAGCGAGTGTGTTTAAAGTATGATATACCGCTTGTACGTCTGTGCTAAGTGCAAAAGTGGCTTTTTCCAAATCGTTGGTGAGTGGTGGGTCAGCGTTGGGTTGCTTCAATAAATGGCTTAACTCATCCATGGTCAGAGACAAATGAGCATGATTGCGTATCAGGTCAGGATGGTTGAATACCGCGGCAGTCGCAACGTGCACATTGGGATTGACCAAAAGCAATGGACGAGTGGGTAGATCAATCGGTGTGAGTGTTTCGCCGATGCCCGAGGCAAAGGCGGCGTTTAAGCCGCTGACGAAAAATGGCACATCGGCGCCGAGTTGCAAGCCGATTTTTTGCAATTCAATGTTGGGCAGGTTGAGTTGCCACAGATCGTTCAGTGCGTTTAAAACCGTTGCTGCATTGCTGCTGCCGCCACCCAAACCGGCGCCGGTCGGGATGTTTTTGCTCAAGACGATTGTTGCACCGAGCGCATCGCGGCCGACAGATTCACGCAATGCGCTGGCGGCGCGGTATGCCAGATTTTTGTACTCTGGCACGCCCGATAAATCACCTTGCAGCGTGATCACGCCGTCGTGGCGTGGAGTGATAAGCAGTTCATCATGCCAGTCAATCCGTTGAAACACGGTTTGCAATAAATGATAACCATCAGCGCGACGACCGGTGATGTGCAAAAACCAGTTGATTTTGGCGGGGCTGAGGTATTTATTCATGCGCCTTTATTTACTGTCAGGTGCGTCACTGCGTTCATCAATAAACAAGGTCATCGTCACGGGGGTCGGGTCTTGACGAGAGATCAGCAGTTTTTTGGCAAGGTTGTTGTAGTTGTTGAAGCGTTGTAAGATTTTAACGTCCCAGCCGTCGATGGATAAGGCGTCGGCGAGCGGTTGATTCGCCGTGCCGACCATTTGGCGTAAATTGGAAAATGGCAATTCGTAACCGAGTGCGCGATACAGCAGTTCTTCCGGCGTTTTTTCAGAGTACATTTCGCCCGATGATGTTTTGAGTACTGCCTCGTTGCGTGTGACATGTAAACTGGCCATCGCCGTACCGATCGGTGAGGCAAGGATGATGTCGGTGGCGCGACCGGTTTCTTCCCACTGCATTTTACCGGTGAGATTTTTGTCGGTGTTTTTCTCGACGTATTGCACGCTAAAACGGCCGTCCATATTAAAACGCACTTTATCGTTGACGTTGTTGGCATCACGTACGGGCGCGACGCTGGCGCAGGCAGAAATCATCAGGCTGGTGCAGGCCAAAGTGAGTGTTTGATACAAGCGCATTATTTAGCTCCCTTTTTTGGGATGGCTGGTTTGGCGGGTGTGCTGACGCTGTTCAGTGCAATGCCGAGTCGCTCCAATGTGTCGCGCAATACGGGTGAAAACGAATTGGCTTGATAAGCGGCTTTAAATGTCTTCATTGCCTCGTCTCGATCACCTTTTTGCCACAGTACTTCACCCAAATGGGTCAAAACTTCTTCATGAGGATCGATGGTGACCGCTTGTTTTAAGAAAGGTACTGCATCGTCGAAACGCCCTTGACGATAAGCAACCCAACCCATGCTGTCTAAAATATGCGGCGTGTTGGGCTTGATCTGATTGGCTTTTTTAATCAGCTGTTCGGCTTCGCTCAAACGCGTGTTTTTATTCGCCAAAAAATAGCCCAGACTGTTGAGTGCTTCTGAGTTGTCGGGTTCGAGTTTGACCCACGTTTCAGCGGCTTGCAGCGCTTCTTTATCGTAACCCAAGCGATCGGCGACATCTGTCAAGAGTGATAATGCGCCGACATTGTTGGGATTTTGCGCGAGCAATTCTTTCGCCGCTTCATACGCTGGGCGGTATTCTTGCTTGTCGATTGAGGAGTAAGCACTGCTGATTTTCGCAACCGTCAGCAAGTCTTGTCCCAATACCGCGTTGGGTGCGAGTTCTTTAAGCAGGCTGGCTGCAGGTACCGCTGCTTGAGGGTTTTCGAGTGCTGCGGCAACTTTATAGGCCAGCTCTGCATAACGGGGATCGCGGGTTTTGACGGCCAACGACATGTAGGTTTGATAAGCCAAATCAGGGCGCCCTCGATAGAGCGACAGGTCTGCAGCTAAAGTCAAATACACGACCTCGGCGGAAA
>JBIKPB010000089.1:0-6707 GCA_044357705.1 Formosimonas sp.
CAACATATTGAAGGTGTCAATGTTCAATTGTGCATCTTGAACTCTGGCAACGAGGTTACTTAACTTGAGCTCACCCTGATTCCATTCGATTTGAAACGGTTGTTGCGCCGTCACATTGGGTTGGCCGCGGTTGATCAATTGATCGAACTCGCCTTTCCAACCGTCATCCGTCATGTGACCGTTACCATTCGTTTGTGCATCTAAAATCCACTGTACCGGTGGCGTAGCCGGAATCAGTACGCCATTCGCCGTTTTAGCCGGCTCGCCTTCTTGAATGGTGATATTGCCGACCATGTTGGCATTGAATTGATGCGAAGCTTGAGTGCCTTTCGCATCGAGTTTAAGTGTGTCGATTTTGATCAAACCATTTAAATAACGGTCAACCTCAACTGTACCGGCCAGTGCGCCTTGAGCACCAGACTCCCAAGTGCCATTGATGCGGGCAGATTGTACGCTTTGCTCGCCGAACTTAAGTGCCGATGCGGTCGCGTCGACTTTGCCGCGTGGTTTGGTCAAGCTACCGGTCAGATCCGCTTTACCGATCAAGCTGCCACCAAAGCCGAATTGTAATTGAGCCAAATTAGGTGCATTGACGTTGATGATCAGATGATTTTGAGTCAATGCAGAAACACCCAAAGCACCTTTTGCATCAATGTGATTGGCACCGATCGTCACATCTAGATTACGCGCAGTGATTGTATCGGGCGCATTAAAACTCACATCGACAACACCTTTAGCGGGCACGCCCGCCCAAGAGCTGTCATTCAGATTGCCTTTGACATTGACAATCGCATTCGGTGTACTCACACCATCAATATCAAATTGTCCGACCAAACGGCTGCTTGGAAAATCGCCCAAATCAGCCAAATTAAACTGCAATAATTGCGCTTTAGCGTTAAACGGCAAGCCTTCGGTATAAGCCAATTTACCCTGCAACTCGATTTTGGCATCGCCCATGCCGGCGATACGCGCTTGATTGATTTTAACCAGCTCACTGTTCACATTGACATCGGCAAACAGTTCCAACTTGTTGTTGCCCGAATTTTTAAGCGTAGTCACAAAGTGCTGGTCTGTTTTTGTCAAATCAATATTCAAAGTACCGACGAGCTGTGTACTCAATAACTTGGGTTGAATATTTTTGAGATCAAAACCCGAGATATCTAATTTAAATGAACCTTTGTCACCTTGCCAACCGCCACCACCTCCGATGCGACCGTTATTGGGCAGCAGTATTTCGATGTCACTGAGGTTTTGTGTCTGCGGGGTTAAAGCGAAATTTGCAGCGACTTGGCCGATCGGTAAAGACAACTCAGACAAGGGCGCTGGCGCATGATTGATTATTTTTAACGAGCCATTGACCGGTTGCCGTTGAGTTTGCTCATTCGTGCCAAGCGCTTGCTGTGGTGTTGCATTGAGGGTGAGATCAAGATTCGCTTTAAGTAACTTATTCCAAAAAGCATAAGGATTAAGGTGAGTGATATTCACTTGACCTTGATGAATATAAAACTGCTCTAGCAACTGAAGCGAAACCTCACCGGTACCCTTGAGCGGCTCTTCGGGTGCGCCGCCACTGGCTTTAAGTCCGAGATTAAGGCGATTGAAATCACCTTGTGCAGTTAAGTTCAGTTGATATTGCTGCTCTTCAAAGTTAGAAATCGCTTGTATTTGACCATCGATGGCAAAAGGACGCGCACCGTCGATTTTGACCTCACCATTAAAATCAGCGGTACCCTGACTCATACTGCTTAAACTGATCGCATGATGACGCTTATCGGTAGAAACCGCACCGTTGATATTGGTCATAGTGGTCGTACTGGTGCCTGAGATAATATTGAGCGTGCCCACCTGAATATGCTCGTCAGCGATTGCAAACGGCATCAAAATATCGCTCACGGGTTTGTTTGTGTCAGGTGTTGGAATCAATGTGACATTGACTTCTTCTGCGCTGAGATTTGCGACATACCATTTCAAGGGCACATAATCCCAGCGCCACACGCCAGAGAGATTTTTAATCTCAATCTGTGTGCCGCTTAAATGAACTTTTACGGAATTGGCCGCACCACCATGTGCCAAGCTGCCCGAGCTCCAGTCTACATCAACGTTACCACCAGTCAAGCCTTTAACCGTCGTGGTTAATATGACCGTGCCACGTTCGGATTGCACCAGTCCAACGATGATCGCAAATAATAAAATGGGCACGACAATTAAAGCCGCGACGACTTTAACCCAACGGTTTCGCTTTTTCTTGGGTGGTTTCTCAGGTGTATCGTTGTTGGTGACAACAACCTCATCCACCACTTCTGTGTGCTGTTCAGTCATTAAAACAAAATCCCAATCGAGATGTGCGGTGCAAGTCGCTTGCGTGGATAACCATAAGCCAAATCGAAATTAATCGGGCCTACAGGACTGCGCCAACGGGCACCGATACCCACACCATGATACAAAGTGGTGTCGGTTAAATTACTGGTCGCCGTACCAATATCGTAAAAGACCGCTGCCCCCCAAGACTTATTAAACCAATGCGTATACTCAGCAGAAGCCGTTGCAAGAAACTTGGCTGGATAAATCTTATCGTTGAGCGCACGTTTATCGCCAATCCCTTGATATGAGTAACCACGAATTGAACTGCTGCCACCGGCATAAAACAACAAAGGAGTAGGAATGTCCAAAACGGAATCTTTGGTGACAACGGCACCACCCTCAACCCGAAGGATCAGTGAATCGTATTTTTGAAATGGAATAAAGTAACGAAAACGACCGTATGCCCTCAAAAAAGTGGCGGACGAACCTAAAGCCTGCGCGGCTCCGCCCAAAGACGCTTCAATCGCATAACCTTTACGCGGAAAAGAAGGATCATCCACGTCGTTTTTAGCCCAAGCAATACCACCAAATAAAGCACGACTTCTTAAATCAGGGTTGAGCACCCGATTATAGTAATAATCTAAATCGTATGAAATCGAGCTGTGCTCCAATTTTCGGGTGTAATGCAAACCCAATTGCGCGGTGTCTTCTTTCAAATCCGTCGTACGATTGTCTCGCTTCATATTAATTTTACCCACACCACTCCATTGATAATGGTTTTTATTTTGAGGAAGGGTCAATGAAACACGTGCTTCACGATCAATTTGCTGCAAGTCAATTTTTGAATCAAAGATCCAGCCTTTTTTAAAAATATTGTAATGGCTGTATTGAAGATTACCCCGATAGCCTGCGTCGGTACTGTAGCCAGCCAAAGCTTTAAAATTTTGCGTCGGCAACTCAACCACTTGTACTCGAATCGGCGTCAGCTGCGCATCTTTGCGATCATTGCTGATATCCACAATCACACTGGAGAAATACGGCAAATTTTGCAGTCTTTTTTGATAATCCAGCAACTTGGCACGATTATAAGCCTCACCCATTTCGATGACATTCATGTTCTGAATAATGGAGGCTGGATAACGACGTAAGCCTGTAGCCTGCACTTCACCCAAAGTAAAGTAAGGACCGGAGTCTAGTGTGGCCGACAAATCCACCGTTTTTTTCTCAGGCAAAACCAAAGCCTGAGTTTTATCAAAACTGGCTGATGCATATGCATCGGCTTGAATCTTGCGTAACAACAAAGTTTTTGACAAACTCCATTCGTCTTGCGTAAAGGGCTCATCCTCTTGTAACGACCAGTCAAACTCGAGTTCACTCACCCGCTTTGGATCTTGTTCTTTAATCAGCCCCACCACATCCAATTTGGCTGACTGAACCATCGAACGCTCACCCAATATGACTTTAACCGTCAAACTAGGCTTTACCGCATCACTCACAAAGGCTTGTTTATTGGTCTCGATGATTTCGGTACGCGCGTCAAAGTAACCTTGGGTCGTCATCAAACTCGCGACTTGCTCAGGTGTTGTGTCAATCAAATAGTCAAGATACTCATCTTTGATATCTTCCCGTGATTGATAACGCACGATATCCAATTGATCCGTCAGAATCGTTTTCACCTCTTTCGGTGCATCAACAGTCACACTGTAATTATTAGCCCACGCAGAATGAACCCCCGCAAACAACAACGCCACCATCACCGCGGAACGCGATCGGCAATGAGAATGGAGTTTAAGCTTGAATACCATGGGTTTTTATCTTTTTCCAGCAATTTTCGAGTAAAATGATGCAGAGCGGCTTTGCGACTGTTTAAGCCAACATTGTAAACAATTCTACGTATTAAATTGGTATTTGGGGCAATAAAAATGGCACGTTACGAATCAGAAATCACTTTATTTTTAAAAGAACTCAAAAAAGAAGAGCCGCAGTTGGAGCAACAACAACGTGAAGGTCGTGCTCGCTTGTGGGATAAAACACAAGATTTGCGCACGCAGCGTGAGTTCGACGCAGCAGAGATTGCACAAAAACCATACGTCTATAACTGATGAAGCAAACGCAGTTGAATGAGGCTGACTTGGCCGCATTGATCCAACCCATTGCCGACAGCACGCCCGACGTGATCGATGGATTGGCTTTTGCGCGGCTGTACGGTGAACCGTTGTTCAACATGCCGAATGATTTGTACATTCCTCCAAATGCTTTGGAGGTTTTTCTTGAGACTTTTGAAGGTCCGCTGGATTTATTACTGTATTTAATCCGCAAACAAAACTTCAATGTGCTTGATATTCCCATGGCACAGGTCACCACACAATACTTAATCTACGTCGACCAAATCAAACAATACAATCTCGAACTCGCGGCAGAATATTTGCTCATGGCTGCCATGTTGATTGAAATCAAATCACGCATGCTATTGCCGATCAAAAAATCGGATACGGGTGAAGAAGTCGATGATCCCCGTGCAGAATTGGTTCGCCGCTTGCTCGAATACGAACAAATGAAGCTCGCTGCGCAAGGTATCAGTCAACTACCGGTATTGGGTCGTGATTTCGTGGCTGCGCACGCCGAAGTGGATCATACGGTGGAACGTGCTTTGCCCGAAGTTAATATCGCTGACTTACAAAGTGCTTGGCAAGATATTCTAAAGCGCGCCAAGCTCAATGCCCATCATAAAATCAGTCGTGAGTCTTTATCGGTACGTGAATTCATGACCAGCATTTTGCGTCAATTACAGCATCGCCAATTTATGGAGTTTGGTGAAATGTTCAATGAGTTGATCGAAGATGGCAAAGGTAAAGCCATTCTCGTCGTCAATTTCATCGCCATGCTTGAGTTGTCTCGTGAGTCACTGGTTGAAATCACGCAAGCGGAACCCTATGCACCGATTTATGTACGGTTAAACTATCAGCCTCAATAAAAAATCCCCACAGTGCTGGGGATCTTCTATAATCAACTTAATATTACAAACGCCCGACTTGGGTAATGCCCGATATTTGCATCAATGCACTAATCGCTTTTTGAAGTTGCGTCGCACTTTCCACTTCCAACCCAATCGTCAGCTGGCATTGCGTATTCATCATACCAGCGCGTTGCGTCCGAAGCCCACTGACCAATATTTTTTCACGAGCAAGCACTTCGGTGATATTTTTCATAATATCAACAGACTCGTGCGCGATCACCAATACTTCAACCGAATAGCGCGCACCGGCACGTGTCGCCCATGTGCAGTTTAAAACGCGCTCTGGGTGCTGACTTTGCATATTGGCAAAATTGTCGCATGATGCCCGATGAATCGAAACACCTTTACCACGCGTGACAAATCCTGCGATCGCATCAGGTGGTGCAGGTTTGCAGCATTTAGCCAGCTGTGTCATCAAGTCATCAAGCCCGACCACCAACACGCCACCCTTACCTGTTGTTGTTTTATTGGCTTGCGCACTGATCCAATTAATATCTTCAATTCGCTCAACAATAGGCTCGCTTGGCGCTTTGAAGTGCTCTTCTAAATTGTGTGCCGTTAAATCTTCACGAGCGAATGCAATGTAAAAATCATCAATTTTGTCGAAACCAAATGCGTGTGCCAATTCGTCATGTTTGATTGATGTCTTGCCAAGGCGCTGCAATTCCTTTTCAAATACCGCACGCCCCTGTGCAATGTATTCATTACTCGCTTGCGCGTTGAACCATGCACGGATTTTGCTTTTGGTCCGCGCACTGGCGGTGAAATCATCACGCAGCCAATCACGGGACGCCCCCCCCTGTTTCGCTGCGGTAATGTGCACAGTTTGTCCAGTTTGCAAGGGTGTATTGAGCGGCACAATCGCACCATTGACCTTCGCGCCACGACATAAATGTCCAAGATTGGTGTGAACATAGTAGGCAAAATCCACTGGTGTTGAGCCACGTGGCAGCTCAATTACCTTCGCATCGGGTGTCAGTACATAAATATGCGGATCTTGCAATTTAAACGCTTTGTCTTGTGCGGTTAACGTATGAGTCAAATCCGCCTGCCAGCTGATGAGCTGGCGCACCCATGCAATTTGCGCATCGTAATCTGACTGCGCACTCGCGGTTTTATTGCTGCCCTCTTTATAGCGCCAATGCGCTGCAACACCATACTCGGCGAATTGATGCATTTCTTGGGTACGGATTTGCACTTCAATCGGTCGTCCATCATCACCCACCACAACTGTATGCAATGACTGATAACCATTGGCTTTAGGACGCGCAATATAATCATCAAACTCTTTTGGAATCGGCTGCCATAAATGATGTAAAACACCCAAAACGCTGTAGCAATCTTTCACATCGTTGACAATAATTCGAAAAGCACGAATATCATAGAGATC
>JBIKPB010000004.1:0-21448 GCA_044357705.1 Formosimonas sp.
CATTTTTTCACCATATTTTAGCTGTTTGATGCGATTTTATTGCAAAGTTGGCACCTTTGTTGCGGTTTATGCAGTAAAAATGCATGGGTATTTTTTTAAAATAAGCCATTCATTTTAAGGAGAGCACATGCAAACTTGGGACAACCCTTTGCAAACCGACGGATTCGAGTTTGTCGAATACGCCTCACATCAACCCGAGCAATTGGCGCGGCTGTTTGAGTCGCTTGGTTTTGTCGCCATCGCTCGCCACCGCCACAAAGACGTGACGCTGTACCGTCAAGGTGACATCAATTTCATCTTGAATGCCGAACACCGTGGACAGGCCGAAGACTTTACTCAAATGCATGGCGCGAGCGCCAACGCGATGGCGTTTCGCGTCAAAGATGCGGCGTTTGCGTTTGAGCAGTTAATCGCCAAAGGTGCAGAGCCGGTGCCGTTTGGTGCAGGGCCGATGGAGTTGCAGATTCCGGCGATTAGAGGCATTGGCGGTTCGTTGTTGTATTTAGTCGATCGTTATCCAGGCAACAGCGCAATCAGTATTTACGATGTGGATTTTGTGCCGATTGAAGGTGTCGATCAGCATCCGGTTGGTGTCGGTTTGCAATTGATCGACCATCTGACCCATAACGTTGAGCGTGGCAATATGGACAAATGGGCGCATTTTTACGAGGATTTGTTCAATTTCAAGGAGGTGCGTTATTTTGACATCGCTGGCAAACATACCGGCTTGCATTCCCGTGCATTGACCAGTCCGTGCGGCAAAATCCGCATCCCGATCAATGAGTCTGCCGATGATAAAAGCCAGATTGCGGAGTATCTCAAAGCGCATAATGGTGAAGGCATCCAGCACATCGCACTGTCGACCAACGATATTTATCAAACGGTTGAGCAGTTGCGTGCGACCGGCATGGAATTCATGTCGACGCCGGATACGTATTACAAAAACATCGACAAACGCTTACCCAATCATGGCGAAGATGTCGCGCGTTTGCAAAAAAATAGCATTTTGATCGACGGTGAGCCGATGGATAAAGTCGGACGCGAAGATAAGCTGTTGCAGATTTTTACGAATACCGTGATCGGCCCGATTTTTTATGAGATTATTCAACGTAAAGGCAACAACGGTTTTGGTGAGGGCAATTTTCAGGCACTGTTCGATTCGATTGAAGAAGATCAGTTACGGCGCGGTGTCTTATAAAGGAAATACGGGAAAAGTAAAAAACTACTTTTCCCGTGGGTAAGGTTGAAAATTGTGTCTGATAAATCCTGACACAATTTTCAATCAAACCAAAACGACGCGCATTTTGAATTTTTCAAAATAAATGGATGTTTGAACGACATTAAGTTGAAAGTTGATTTGCACCGTAATTTCTAAATAAATTTTATTCGACTTAGGCAATTATGAAGTATCTTTCCCAATACATGAGCGGCTTTCGCAATCACTTCAGTACCGAAGCGATGGTCGGTGCGTTGCCGCACGGGCAAAACTCGCCGCAACAATGCCCGTTCGATTTATACGCTGAGCAACTCAGCGGTTCGGCATTCACCGCGCCACGTGCGCACAATCTGCGCTCGTGGTTGTACCGCATTCGTCCATCGGTGGTGCAGTCGCGTTTCGAACGGTTTGATTTAGCCATTGCCGAATATGCACCAGCCAATCCGACGCCGATGCGTTGGGGCGTTTTGCCCGTTGCAAAAGTGCCGACGGATTTTATCGAAGGTCGATTGACGATTTGTGGCAATGGCGATCCGCTCACGCAAAGCGGCATAGCGATTGCGCAGTATGTGTTTAATTGCAGCATGAGTGACAAGCGACGTTTTTTTTACAATGCCGATGCCGAACTGCTGATCATTCCGCAATTGGCGGCGTTGCAGATTCGCACCGAGTTAGGTACGCTTGAAGTCGAGCCGTCGGAAATTGCGGTGATTCCACGCGGGCTCAAGTTTCAAGTGAATTTTGCCAATGCAACAGATGAGTGCGCGCGCGGCTACGTTTGCGACAATCGCGGTGCACCGTTTGAGCTGCCTAATCTGGGGCCAATTGGTTCAAATGGTTTGGCGAATGTGCGTGATTTTTTAAGCCCGGTGGCGGCGTATGAAAATATTGATGGGATGTTTGAATTGATCGCGCAATTCGGCGGGCATTTTTGGCGTGCCGAGATCAATCATTCGCCACTTGACGTGGTCGCTTGGCACGGCAACTATGCGCCGTACAAATACGATTTGCGTTTGTTCAATACGATCAATACCGTGAGTTTCGATCATTGTGACCCGTCGATTTTTACAGTGCTGACTTCGCCATCGATGTGTGACGGCGTGGCGAATTGTGATTTTGTGATTTTTCCGCCACGCTGGATGGTGGCCGAGCATACGTTCCGCCCACCGTGGTTTCATCGCAACATCATGAGCGAATTTATGGGCTTGATCACGGGCGTATATGACGCCAAGGCGGAAGGTTTTGTTGCGGGCGGCGCGAGTTTACACAACTGTATGTCGCCGCATGGGCCGGATGCAGCCACATTCGAAAAAGCCGCACACGCGTATTTATCGCCTGAGTATTTAGACAATACTTTGGCGTTTATGTTGGAGTCTCAATGGATTTTACAACCGACACAAGCTGCGCTGGATGTGGCACATTTTGAAGTGGACTACACCTCGGTTTGGCAAGGTTTGACCGCACAATTTAAGGCAGAGTGAAGATGATGACATTGAATGAAACACACGACGTAAATTTAACCAGTTGGCTCGCCAGTGCAAACGTAAGAGACAATGATTTTCCCATTCAAAATTTACCGCTTGGGATTTTTCGTCGGCGCGGTACAACGGAGGAGTATCGCGGTGGCGTGGCGATTGGTGATGCGGTGTTGGATCTTTCGCAGATTATCGACTCTCTTGATGGCGTTGCGCAAGTGGCCGCCCAAGCTGCGAGTGGGAACAGTCTGAACGCATTTATGGCGATGGGTGCTGAAGCATGGTCAGCATTGCGGCTTGCGTTGTCACGCGGTTTGCGCAGCGGTTCGACGCAGGAAAGCGCATGGCGCGAAGCGTTGATTGCACAACGTGACATCGAACATGCGCTGCCGGTGAAAATTGGCGACTACACGGATTTTTACACCTCGATTCATCATGCGACCAACGTCGGTAAATTGTTTCGTCCAGATCAACCCTTGATGCCGAATTATCAATGGGTGCCGATTGGTTATCATGGTCGTGCCTCGTCAATCGTTGTATCGGGTACGGATGTACATCGACCGCAAGCGCAACTCAAAGCACTGACCGATGATGTGCCCAAATTGGCACCGTCGCAAAAGCTTGACTATGAGCTGGAAATTGGCGCATACATTGGCGTTGGCAACGCGCTCGGCGATACAATTGCGTTGGATGATTATGCAGCGCATGTGTTCGGTTTGTGTCTGCTGAATGATTGGTCGGCGCGTGATGTGCAGGCGTGGGAATATCAACCGCTGGGTCCATTTTTATCGAAAAACTTTGCCAGTAGCGTCTCGCCTTGGGTGGTGACGATGGAAGCGCTGTGGCCGTACTTCGCGGCATGGTCGCGTGCGGCGGATGAACCCCAACCTTTGGCTTATCTCGACAGCACTGCGCATCGCGCGAGTGGAGCCTTGCAGATTGAATTGGAAGTCGCACTGCAAACCGAAACCATGCGCACAAACGATGCATGGAGCACAGTCTCGTGCAGTAACTATCGTGATGCGTATTGGAGCTTGGCGCAAATGGTTGCGCACCACACGATCAATGGTTGCAATTTACAAACCGGCGATTTGCTCGGCAGTGGTACCCAGTCAGGCCCGACTTTGGATCAAGCTGGCGCGTTGATCGAATTGACCGCGAATGGCAAAAATCCGATCACGCTGAGCAACGGTGAAACCCGCGCGTTTTTGCAGGATGGTGATGCCGTTAAAATGACGGCGTTTTGCGCAGCCGAAGGTCATGCGCGCATCGGGTTTGGTTCGGTGGTTGGGCGAGTTTTGGAGGCAAAATAAAATGCGCACGTTATACGATTACATTCGTTCATCGGCGTCGTATCGGGTGCGTATTGCACTGCATGTGAAGGGTTTGGCGCATGATATCATTCCGATTGCGCTGCTCGATAATGTGCAACGCAGCAGCGGTTATCTGGCGCATAACCCGCAAGGCTTGGTACCGACTTTGGTCGACGAAGGGGTTACGCTGACCCAATCGTTGGCGATTTGCGAGTATTTGGATGAGCTTCATCCCGAGCCCGCGTTGTTACCCAAAGATGCGGTCGGTCGTGCCACCGTGCGGGCGTTGTCTTTGAGTATTGTGAGTGACATTCACCCGTTAAATAATTTACGCGTGTTGCGTTATTTGGAGTCCGAGTTTGAGGCAAGCCAAGCGCAGAAAGATGCGTGGTATCGCCATTGGATCGAAACCGGTTTTGATGCACTGGAGCGGCAACTGCAAAGTACTCATGGCTTTTACAGCTATGGCGACAGCGTGACGTTGGCTGATTTGTGTTTGGTGCCGCAAGTGTTCAACGCACGGCGTTTCAAGTGCGACATGAGTGTCTATCCGACTATTGTGGCGATTGAGCAGGCCTGTTTGCGTTTGTCAGCTTTTAGCGAAACCGCGCCATAAACTGATATGAAAAAATTGAAGCTTACTTTTTCTGAGGTTAAAGATGGATGACTATACGATCGACCAGCCACTTGATCAATACACCACAACCGATCACGAAGTCTGGCGCACGTTGTACGCACGACAAAGTGCGCTGCTGGAAGAGCGCGCGTGCGATGAGTTTATGGCGGGTTTGCATGCGCTGCAATTGTCGTCGGAGCGCGTACCGGTTTTCGCCGAACTCAACCAACATCTCAATGCTGCAACCGGTTGGCAAATCGTGGCGGTGAAAGGTTTGGTGCCAGATGAAGTATTTTTCGAGCTTTTGGCAAATCGGCGTTTTCCAGTCACTTGGTGGATGCGCTCGCCTGAGTTGATGGATTATTTGCAGGAGCCGGATTGCTTTCATGATGTGTTTGGTCATGTGCCACTGTTGATCAATCCGATTTTTGCCGATTATATGCAAGCGTATGGGCGCGGAGGTTTGAAAGCGCAGCACTTACATGTCTTGCCGATGCTGGCGCGCTTGTATTGGTATACGGTCGAGTTTGGTCTGATTCGTACGCCGCAAGGTTTGCGCATTTATGGTGCGGGGATTATGTCGAGTAAATTGGAGAGCATTTATGCGTTGGAGTCCGATGTGCCGCACCGGATTGAATTTAACCTGTCACGGATTTTGCGCACCGAGTATCAAATCGACGATGTGCAAAAATGCTATTTTGTGATTGATGATTTTCAACGCTTATTCGATGAGACGCGCATGGATTTTACAGCCCTGTATGAGCAGCTCAAGGATTTACCGAACTTTAAACCATCGGATATCTTAACGGACGACGTACTGATTGAGGTTTTAACATGAAAAAATTAACGGAAGTAGAGCGGACGCAATTTTTGCCCCAGTTGTCTGATTGGCGCATACACGCGACGCGCGATGCGTTGCATAAGTTGTTTGTGTTCAAAGATTTCAACGCTGCATTTGATTTCATGACGCGTGTCGCGTTATACGCTGAGCAACACGACCATCATCCGGAGTGGTTGAATGTCTGGAACAAAGTCGAAGTCACCTTGATCACACATGATGTCGCCGGCTTATCGATGCGCGACATCGAAATGGCGCGTTTTATGGATGGGTTGGCTCAGTATGTAAAACCCAGCGTGGACGTACCGTAAACGCGCCGTCTTTGAGCTGCAACAACGACGGATCGCGCTCAGCCGCGAGGCAGCCCGCCAGCGCAATCATTGCGCCATTGTCGGTGCATAGATGCAATTCTGGATAAAATACATCAAACTTGTGTTTGGCCGACAGTGCGTTGAGTTTCGCGCGTAGTTGCTTGTTGGCACCGACGCCACCGGCGACTACAAGTCGATTGAAGCCGGTTTGCTTGAGTGCATCCAGACTTTTTTTACTCAACACATCAACTGCCGCTTCGACAAATGCGTGCGCGATGTCGGCACGATCTTGTTCGATCATCTCAGATATTTTTTTTGCTTGAGTCAATACTGCGGTTTTGAGACCAGCGAAGCTGAAATCCAGATCTTTTGAATGCAACATTGGACGGCCAAACACAAAGCGTTTCGGTTCGCCTTGCTCGGCCAATGCCGAAACGGCTGGACCGCCCGGATATGACAAACCCAGTACCTTCGCGGTTTTATCGAATGCTTCACCCGCTGCATCGTCCAACGTTTCGCCCAGTAACTCATATTGACCTACGCCATCGACACGCATCAATTGCGTGTGGCCACCCGATACGAGCAACGCGATGAACGGGAAGCAGGGTGGGTTAGCGGATAACAAGGGAGACAATAAATGTCCTGCCAAATGATGCACGGGAATGATCGGTTTATTGAGTGCAAAGCCGATGGCGTGTGCGCACGCCGTGCCGACCAGTAACGCGCCAGCCAAACCTGGGCCCACCGTGCAGGCGATGGCGTCAATTGCTTCCAGCTCGATTTCGGCTTTGTGTAACACTTCGCGCGTCAGTGGCAACACCCGTTGAATATGGTCGCGTGACGCAAGTTCGGGTACGACGCCGCCGTAGGCGACGTGCATGTCGATTTGCGAATGCAGTGCGTGCGCGATCAGCCCGCGCTTCGAATCATACAGCGCCACACCGGTTTCGTCACAGGAGGATTCAATTCCTAAAATCAGCATATAATAGTCCGAAAAATGGTTTTTGCGGCGTTGTCACGATTGTGACATGATGGCAAATTAGACTGCCATTATGGCAGATTGTCTGAGATCAGGCGAATGCGGTTTTGGCATTCATCATTATTTGGGGGAAATATGGGATTTATGAGTCGATTAGAATGGTGTTTAGTTTCGTTATTGTTGGGAACCGTGATGCATACGAGTCAAGCGCAGGCAAAAGAAGGGCAAGCACAGTGGAATACTTTAAATGGTCAACCGCCGTTGGTGATCGCCCATCGCGGCGCATCGGGTTATTTGCCTGACCATACGTTGGAAGGCTACACGCGTGCTGTTGAAATGGGCGCGGACTTTATCGAGCCTGATTTGGTTTCTACCAAAGATGGTATTTTGATCGCGCGGCACGAGCCGAATTTAAAAGACACCACCGATATTGCTGAGCGACCTGAATTTGCCGCTTACAAACACGTCGAAAATATTGACGGGCATAATGAGGAAGGTTGGTTCGCTGCGGATTTGACCTTGGCGCAAATCAAAAGCTTACGCGCCAAGCAGCCGCGCGCCGATCGTGATGCACAATACAATGGTCAATTTCAAATTCCGACATTCGATGAGGTCTTAATCTTGCGTGAGCAACTGTCGAAAAAACTCGGTCGTGAGGTGGGGGTTTATCCCGAAACCAAACATCCGACTTGGCACGCTGGCAAAGGTTTGGCTTTTGAATCTAAGCTCGTTGCCATGCTCGCGCAATATGGCCTGAACCGAGCCGATGCGCCGGTTTATATTCAGTCGTTTGAGTTGGGTAATTTGAAGCAGCTCCAAGCCATCAGTTCGGTCAAACGGATTTATCTGATGGATGGCGACGAAGTTCGCGCCGATGGTGCCGTACTCAGTTCGCGCCCCTACGATTTTGTAGTGAATGGTGATGCGCGCAAATATGGCGACATGACGAGTGATGCAAATCTCAAAGCAATCGCGCAAGTGGCGACTGGCATTGGTCCGTGGAAAGTTTATATTGCTTCATATACAACAGATGCCAATGGTGTGCAAACCCGCTTGCCGACGACGGATTTGGTTGCGCGTGCGCATAAGGCTGGCTTGGCTGTGCATCCATTTACGTTTCGTAATGAAGCCAAACATTTAACCGCGACTGACCAGAAGGATCCGTATCGTGAATACGCGTTGTTTTTTGCGCTCGGTGTTGATGGCGTATTCAGCGATTACACCGACACTGCGGTGGCGGCGCGTACGCAATTTGCCATATCATTTTGACTGTGGTTAATACGATCAAAAAAGTGCACGCTTGTTCAGTTTTTTAGTACAATGTTTTGGCATAATCAATGCAGTGCTTGTATTTTTAGCGCATCATAACGACAAGATAAATCCCTCATGCAGGAGACAACAATGAATCAACCATGGTTAAGCAGCTATCAAAAAGGTGTTCCTGCCACGATCAATATCGACGAATATGAGTCGGTTGCGGATATTTTTGATGAGGCTTTCGAGCGCTATGCCGAACGTCCTGTCGCGACCAGCATGGGCAAGGATATGACTTATGGTCAGATGGATAAATACTCCAAGCACGTCGGTGCGTGGTTGCAGCAGCTGGGGCTTAAAAAAGGCGATCGCGTTGCAATCATGATGCCGAATTGTTTGCAGTATCCTATTTTGGTTGCCGCGATTTTGCGGGCCGGTTATTGCGTAGTCAATGTCAATCCTTTGTATACACCGACTGAGTTGACGCACCAGTTGAATGATTCGAATGCGCGTGCCATTTTCCTGTTGGAAAATTTTGCACATACTTTGCAGGTCTCATTGCCCAACCTTAAACAACTCCAGCACGTTGTCATTTCAACATTGGGTGATATGCTCGGTTTAAAAGGTCACGTCGTGAATTTGGTCGTGCGGCATGTTAAAAAAATGGTTCCAGCCTATGAGCTCGAAAACGCTACGTCGTTCAAATCGGTTTTGGCACAAGGTGCGCGATTGTCCTTGACGCCGGTGCAATTGGGACATGAAGATTTGGCCTTTTTACAATATACCGGCGGCACAACCGGAGTAGCGAAGGGGGCGACGCTGACCCACGGTAATTTGGTGGCCAATGTGTTGCAAGTGGATGCGTGGTGCGAGCAGGCAATTGATCTGAAAAATAATCCGGGTCCTGTTTTTGTCGGCGCACTGCCGATGTATCATATTTTGGCACTGACCGCCTGTGCTTTGTATGCGGCACATTTGGGTGGGCGTGTGATTTTGATCACCAATCCGCGTGATATTCCTGCATTTATTAAAGAGTTGGCGAAGTATCCATTTACGGTATTGCCGGCGGTCAACACTTTGTTCAATGCTTTGCTCAATCATCCTGATTTTGCCAAGTTGGACTTTTCTAAACTCAAAGTGGCATTGGGTGGTGGTATGGCGGTACAACAGGCAGTGGCGGAGAAGTTTCAAAAAGCCACGGGTGTTCCCTTGTGTGAGGCGTACGGTTTGTCTGAAACCAGTCCCGGCGCGTTATTCAATCCTTTGGATTTAACGGCTTATACCGGTTACACGGGGTTACCTTTACCTTCAACCGATGTCAAAATGCTGGATGAACAAGGCAATGAAGTGCCGATGGGGGAGCCGGGTGAAATCGCAATCAAGGGACCACAAGTCATGCGCGGTTATTGGCAGCGAGATGATGAAACCGCAAAGGCCATGACACCAGATGGTTATTTTAAAACCGGTGACATTGGCATTATCAATGATAAAGGTTATGTCAAAATCGTCGATCGTAAGAAAAATATGATTCTGGTATCAGGCTTCAATGTCTATCCGAACGAAATCGAAGACATTGCTGCGCGGCATCCAAAAGTGCTCGAATCTGCTGCGATCGGCGTAGCGGATGAGCATTCCTGTGAGGCGGTGAAGTTGTTTGTCGTCAAAAAAGACGGTAGTTTGACCGAGGCGGAACTGATGGCCTTTATGAAAGAATATTTGACTGGTTACAAACGGCCGAAGTACGTTGAGTTTCGTGCGGAATTACCGAAGTCCAATGTCGGCAAGATTTTGCATAAAGATTTGCGCGAACCAGCGAAGCATTAAAACAAACACAACCTCGCCTCTGTATGGCGAGGTTGTGTTTGATGGGCTGTTTTAAACAGCCAAGCTGAATCAAATGATGCGGGGTCAATCGACCAAAAAGTAAGTTGAACGCGTGTTTTGGCTGAACTATGCGCTATAATCCGACCTCCATGTCGACCAGACAATCGCTGCTGTTGCAAAACAGGGGAGGAAAGTCCGGACTCCATAGAGCGCGATAGCGGCTAACGGCCGTCCATCAAAACCCTTGGCAACAAGGCATAAGGTGAGGAATAGGGCCACAGAGACGAGCGTATTCAGTTACGGTGAAACGCGGCAACCTCTATCGGGAGCAACATCAAATAGGCACACATTGACGCGGCTCGCGTAAGTGTGCGGGTAGATGGCACGAGGATGCAGGCAACGGCATTCCTAGACGAATGATTGTCGCTCGGCGCAAGCCGAGTCACAGAATCCGGCTTATCGGTTGACTTGGAATGAACACACACCAAAAGACACGCCACTTTTGGATTAGGAAATTTTGTATGCTCAGCTCACAAAATGGGGTAAAACCGATGAATGCCAATTTGCGCTCGGCCTGAGAATTAAAGGTTTTTATGCCTATTGAATATCAACTCACCATCGTGGTCGTCACTTACAACAGCGCGCATTGCATTGAGCGCTTGAGCGAAGGCATACGCCACTTACAGCACATTATTGTGGTTGATAATGGCAGCGAAGACGATACGATTGCAATATGTCAGCGCTTTTTGCCGCAAGCACGCATTGAGGCTGCTGGGGAAAATTTAGGCTTCGGTGCTGCCAATAACCGCGCGCTCAAATCAGTCGAAACACCGTTTGCCTTATTGCTTAATCCTGATTGTGAGGTCACGTCGCAAGCGATTGATGATTTGATCGCAGTGGCACAAACCCAGTCCGATGCCGCGATGTGGGTACCGCAAGTCGTCAATGAAGCAGGTCGATCGATGCTCAATTACGGTTGGGCCAAGCATTTGTGGAAGTCAAAGGGAGTCGCTGCTGAAGGTCTGTGTTGTGTCGCGTATGCCACCGGTGCGGTGATGTTACTGAATATGAGTGTAACCCGACCGCATGGTTACTTCGATGAAGCCTTTTTCCTGTATTACGAAGACGATGATTTGTGTCTCAAATACTTCAATGCGCATTTACCCATCATCGTGGTGCCGCAGGTTACGGTCTTTCACGCATCACGCGGCTCGGTCAAAACCAAAAGTCCAGTCAAGCAGGAGTATTGGCGCGGCTATCATCACGCCCAATCTAAAATCCTCATGGTGGAGAAATATCAAAACGCCAACGTGGCGCAACGTTTGCGCTTACGAAAAATGTCCAGTGGTGTGCTGGCTGCGCTGTTCCGCGCGTTGACACTGAATGCACGGTTGTGTGCACGCATGGTTGGACGTGTGGTTGGCTTGTGGCAATATAAGGACATGCGTCGAGCCTAAGTGTGTCGAAAACAGTTTAATTTTAACGATTCCGATGCAATATGATAAAATCCGACTTGCCGTCAGACTGTTTCTGAAGTGGCGTTAATTCTCTCGCTACCTGCGAGTTTGGAGCTTCTCATGTTGTATCTTTGGACTGCGTTGTACGCGACAAGCATTTTGGTCGCCAACATCACCCTCAATCATTTTATTCCCCTGCCGATTTTTGGTTTGCTGAGTGTCGGCACTATCTTTTTCGCCGCGGTTTTTACCTTGCGCGATAAATTACACGTTTACGGTTTGCGCGCAGTTTTTGTCGCCATTGCGTTGGCGCTGATCGTCAACTACTTGGCAGCAGTCTATTACGACACGCCGCCTCGTTTTATTGTTGCGTCGTTTTTGGCGATTTTAATTGGTGAACTGGCCGATACCGCGATTTACCAGCACTTGATCGAAAAGAGCTGGCTTACGCGCGCTTTATCGAGCAATGCAGTGAGTATTCCACTTGATACGGTATTGTTTACGTTGTTGGCTTTTTATGGCGACATGAGCAATTTTGATCTGGCGCAAATCGCTTGGGCAGATATCGTTTTTAAAACGGTCATTGCTGGTGGTTTGGCATTTTTGCTCAATTCTTATAAAAATAAAAAAGCGCAGCACGCATGAGTTGGCTCACGCATGAGTCGGCGCATGTCGCTGCGCCGCTTAAAACGATTGCCAATGCGCGCCCGCATTTGTTGACCGAAATCGAGCATGTGATCGTGTTGCCGATTTTGTGCCCGGTGAGTGACAATCCAGCCGCGGGCAGTACCTTAACAATCGCTTATACGGCAGGTGTGCGGATTTTGGAAGTATTCGCATTAGAAGCTTACATCAAAGCGTTTCACGGTCACACGATTGTGCGCGACATGGAGTTTTTTGTACAGGTCGTTGGTGAGGAGTGCGCAAAGGCACTGCGGCATGCCGTCACGGCAAGTGGCGAAATTGTTTTCAATGGTTTGGCGCAGCGGCAGCGCATTCGTGTGACGATTGCCTAAGTAGGTTACTGTGCTGCCTTGGCGGTGCCCAAAAACGCTGTTGAAAAACTAAATAGAACGGGACTGAATAAAGTAATCGTTCTTTTTTTATTTTGCGGTAAACTCCACTTGTGTTTTAACGTGGGTTCATCTCATACACTACAAATTGACGCTCATCGGCTGTTGCACAAATAAAAATGCAAAAACTGCATTTAACGGTTGACAGCGCGACTGAATTTATTGAAAATAGAACGAACGTTCGATTTTATATCGGAGACGAAGATGGCAATAACTAACCCAACATCATCGAACGAGCGCACACCCGTGCGCAAAGGCGAACAAACTCACGCTGCAATTCTCGATGCGGCACTCGAAGTCGCCGCACATGAAGGACTTGAGGGCGTAACCATTGGTATTTTGGCCGACCGCTTGAGTATGAGTAAAAGCGGTGTATTTTCGCACTTTGGTTCACGCGAAGAATTGTTGATCGCTACGCTTAAAGAGTACGAGGTTCGCTTTTTGAACGATGTTTTAAAACCCGCAGTGTTGTTACCGCGCGGTTTGGAACGACTCAAAGCGATTTTAGGCAACTGGTTTAATCGCTTGGGACAAGAAACCGAACACGGTTGCCTGTACATTTCAGGCGGCGTCGAGTACGACGATCGACCAGGGTCGGTGCGTGACGAACTGGTGCGCATGATTGCTGATTGGGAAAAAGAGCTGGAGCGTGCGATTCGCCAGTGTTTTGAAACCAAAGAATTGGTTGACGATGCACCGATTGATTTGGTGATTTTTGAATTATACGGTTTGGCGTTGGGCTTTCATCACAACGCACGCTTGATGGGGCGTAACAATGGCCCGGCGCTGATCCGCCAAGTTTTTGAACGAATTTTAAACCAGTACCAACGCGTGGCTTAAAACTTAAATTGAGTCGCGCACATTACGGAGACAATACCATGGGTTCATACGTTCCACCGCTGCGCGACATTCAATTTGTATTGCACGAGTTACTCGATGTCGAGTCAACTTTCAAAAAGTTACCCAATTATGCGGAAATCGATGTTGACACGGTCAACGCAGTGGTCGAGGAGGCGGGTAAGTTCGCCGCCAACGTGTTGTTTCCACTGAATCAATCGGGTGATTCAGAAGGCTGTCACTGGAATAACACGGTCGTAACGACGCCAAAAGGCTATAAAGAAGCCTACCAACAATACGTCGAAGCCGGCTGGCCATCATTGTCTTGTGATCCCGAGTACGGCGGTCAAGGCTTGCCGATTACGCTCAATAACACCCTCTACGAAGTCCTCAATTCGGCCAACATCGCATGGACGATGTATCCTGGCTTATCGCATGGCGCCTACGAAGCTTTGCACGCGCATGGCACGGACGAACTCAAACAACAGTATTTAAGCAAGCTCGCTTCAGGTGAATGGACGGGTACGATGTGCTTGACAGAGCCGCATTGTGGTACTGATCTTGGCATTTTGCGGACTAAAGCAGAGCCGAAAGGTGACGGCAGCTATACGATTACGGGTACTAAAATTTTCATATCTAGCGGCGAGCATGATATGGCCGCGAATATCATTCACCTCGTGCTCGCACGTTTGCCGGGTGCGCCTGAAGGCACCAAAGGCGTTTCACTGTTCGTTGTGCCAAAATTTTTGCCGACTGCGGATGGTGGTGTGGGTGAACGCAATCCCGTGTCTTGCGGTTCGATTGAGCACAAAATGGGTATTCACAGTAACTCGACGTGCGTGATTAACTTGGATGGCGCTCAAGGCTGGTTGGTCGGCGAAGCAAACAAAGGCTTGCAAGGCATGTTTGTCATGATGAATGCGGCGCGTTTGGGTGTCGGTATGCAGGGTTTGGGCTTGACCGAAATTTCGTATCAAAATGCCCGCAATTACGCCAAAGAGCGTTTGCAAATGCGTTCATTATCTGGCGTAAAAGCACCGGACAAAGTCGCCGATCCAATCATCGTACATCCAGATGTGCGCCGCATGTTGCTCACGCAGCGCGCTTATGCCGAAGGCGCACGCGCATTCACATCGTGGATTGCACTCGAAATCGACAAAGAATTGTCGCATCCCGATGAACAAGTGCGTAAAGACGCAGCTGATAACGTTGCATTGTTGACGCCGATCGCCAAAGCATTTTTGACTGACAATGCATTTGAATGTACGAACCACGGTGTACAAGTGTATGGTGGCCACGGTTTCATCGCCGAATGGGGCATGGAACAATATGTGCGCGATGCGCGGATCACACAAATTTATGAAGGCACTAATGGCGTACAAGCCTTGGACTTGTTAGGCCGAAAAATTTTATCAGACATGGGCGCGAAGATGAAAAAATTTGGCGAACAGATTCGTGCGTTTGTCGAAGAAAATGGCGTTGACATGAAAATGCAAGAGTTCGTCAATCCGCTCGGTGACATCGCGGTCAAAGTCGAAAAACTCACGATGGAAATCGGCATGAAAGCCATGGCGAACCAAGATGAAGTGGGCGCGGCATCGGTACCTTACCAGCGTGTTGTCGGTCACTTGGTCTTTGCATACTTTTGGGCACGTATGGCGAAAATTGCATTGGCACACGAATCGACAGATGATTTTTACAAAGCGAAACTGGCGACGGCGCGTTTTTACTTTGCCAAATTATTGCCGGAAACCGCTGGCTATATTCGCCAAGCACGTGCAGGTAACGCGAGCTTGGCCGAAATGCAGGACGATTGGTTCTAAAGGGCGCGGTCGGTACGTGCGTGCAAACCGTACTGCGAGTCAACCAATCGCTTACGGAGCGTATTGAAGTCATGTGGTTTTTTCACATCCACATCCATTCAAGCAACAGAAGTAAGCTGTAAATTTTGTTTTAAATCACACTCAGGAGACATAACAATGAAATTATTTGCAAAATTAGGTTTAATCGCCGCAGGTTTAACGCTCTCAGCAGTAGCGATGGCTGATCCGGTCGGCACATGGCGCACAATTGATGACAAAACGGGTCAACCGAAGTCGTTGGTGCGTATCAGCGTTGAAGGCGGTAAATACGTGGGCCGCATTCAAAAGCTATTGAACTCATCCAGCAATGTTTGTACGACCTGCGAAGGCAAATACGAAAATAAAGACCTTTCAGGCGTCGCGGTCATTTGGGGCGTGACTTCTGAAGGTGGCAACAAATATGGTGGCGGTACGATCCAAGATCCTAAAACCGGCAGCACTTACAGCGTTTCGTTAGCTGATAATGGCAGCACAATGGTTGTGCGTGGCTACAAAGGCGTGAGCATGTTGGGTCGCAATCAGACGTGGTATCGCCAATAATTTAACCCCAAAGGCAGCAGCGTCATTTTGAATGGATGACGCTGCTGCTTTATTCTCGGATGTGAAAAGGACAAAAATGAGTAACTTAGTAATCCGTAAAGTCGCCGTGCTCGGCGCAGGCGTTATGGGTGCGCAAATCGCTGCGCATTTGGTTAATGCCAAAGTGCCCGTGATGCTGTTTGATCTCGCTGCTAAAGAAGCTGCCAAAAACGGCATCGTCGACAAAGCACTCGCGAATCTCAAAAAATTATCACCCGCACCGCTCGGCAATTCATCACATGGTGCGTACATCGAAGCGGCCAATTACGAAACCGATCTGGCCAAATTGGCTGAGTGCGACCTGGTGATCGAAGCGATCGCCGAGCGTATGGATTGGAAGCACGACTTATACGCCAAAGTATCCCCACACCTCGCGCCCCATGCGATTTTCGCCAGCAATACTTCAGGCCTCTCGATTACAGAACTCTCCAACGGTTTTTCAGATGAATTGAAAAAACGTTTTTGTGGCGTGCATTTCTTTAACCCACCGCGCTACATGCACTTGGTGGAATTGATTCCGACAGCGACCACAGACGCCGATACGCTCGATAAACTCGAATCATTCGCAACCAGCACACTCGGTAAAGGCGTGGTTCGCGCCAAAGATACGCCGAACTTCATCGCCAATCGCGTTGGTGTTTTTTCGATTTTGGCCGTCATCGCCGAAGCTGAAAAATACGGGTTGTCATTTGACGTGGTTGATGATTTGACTGGCTCTAAATTAGGTCGCGCCAAATCAGCAACGTTCCGCACCGCCGACGTGGTCGGTCTCGACACGATGGCGCATGTCATCAAAACGATGGAAGACAATCTCAAAGACGATCCATTCGCGGCGCAATATCCAACGCCTACTGTGCTCAAAGCGTTGGTTGAAAAAGGCGCTTTGGGTCAAAAATCCGGCGCAGGTTTCTATAAAAAAGAAGGCAAAGAAATCAAAGTGCTCAACCCAGCAACTGGTGAATACGTTGCCGGCGGTGGTAAAGCAGACGAGTTGGTGGCACGCATTCTCAAGCGCCCAGCGGCAGAGCGATTCAAATTGTTGCGTGAAACCGATCACCCACAAGCACAGTTTTTGTGGGCAATTTTCCGCGATGTATTCCACTACATTTCATTGCATTTAGAATCGATCGCCGACAATGCGCGCGACGTTGATTTCGCAGTTCGCTGGGGTTTTGGCTGGAACGAAGGTCCGTTTGAGACATGGCAATCGGCCGGTTGGAAGCAAATCGCTGATTGGGTGAGTGAAGACATTGCCGCTGGTAAAGCATTGTCATCTGCGCCATTACCTGCTTGGGTCGGTGAAGTCGATGGCGTTCATACGCCAGCCGGCTCATATTCACCTGTCAGTAAGTCTTACACGCCACGCTCAAGCTTGCCGGTATACGCCCGTCAAGCATTCCCTGCCGCGTTGGTTGGCGAAAATGCTGCAGATCCTAAATCAGCCGGTGTGACGGTTGAGGAAACGGACTCGATTCGTTTGTGGCACCAAAACGACGGCATTTTGATTGCATCCTTCAAAACCAAAATGAACACAATCGGTCCTGACGTTTTGGACGGTTTGCAAAAAGCCGTCGCAATTGCCGAAAAAGACTACAGCGGTTTGGTGATTTGGCAGCCCGGTTCATTGTCAGGCGGCCCTTTCTCAGCCGGCGCGGATTTACAAGCGGCGATGCCATTGTTTATGTCGGGCGGCGCGAAAGCAGTTGAGCCATTTGTTAAAAAATTCCAAGACACAGCGATGTGCCTCAAATACGCGCAAGTGCCTGTGGTTGCGGCATTGGCCGGTTTGGCTTTGGGTGGCGGTGTTGAAACGGCAATCCATTGCGCTCATCGCGTCGCGCACCTCGAAACTTACATGGGCTTGGTTGAACTCGGCGTCGGTTTGGTGCCTGCGGGCGGTGGCTTGAAAGAAGCGGCGTTGCGCGCAGCGCGTGATGGCGGTGCGTACGGTTATACGAATTTAACCGAATTCATCAAGCCGTGGTTCCAAAACGTCGCAATGGCGAAAGTCTCTAAATCAGCGCTCGAAGCTCGCGAAATGGGTTATTTGACTGCGTCTGATACGGTCGTATTCAACGTACATGAGCTGCTCCATGTGGCAAAAACTGCTGCTAAAGCATTGTCGGAAGCCGGTTATCGCCCACCTTTGGCAGCGGCGAATATCGTCGCAGCCGGACCGTCAGTACAAGCGACTTTGCAATCGATTATCGCTAATATGCGTGATGGCCGATTCATCAGTCCATACGACGGTGAATTGGCAACGCGTGTCGCCAATATCTTGACGGGCGGCGGTGTTGAAGCAGGAACGGTGATGGACGAAGCATGGTTGCTCAAATTAGAGCGTGAGCATTTCATCGACGCACTGTCCAAGCCAAAAACACAAGAGCGGATTATGGGTATGTTGTCGACGGGTAAGCCGGTACGCAACTAAACCCTCAAAAAAAGTAAACCCCTACTTTTTTTGGTTTGAATGAGAAATTCTTTGCGGGAGACCCGCAAAGAATTTAAAGCAAAACCTTAAAAATCCCAAGGGACTCAAACCATATTTGGAGATTTAAAACATGACTCAATTACAAGAAGCCTACATCGTCGCGGCAACGCGCAGCCCAGTAGGTAAGGCGCCGCGCGGTGTATTTAAAAATACCCGTCCGGATGATTTACTCGCACATGTGTTGCGCAGCGTGGTCGCGCAAGTGCCGAATTTGGATCCAGCGTTGATCGAAGATGCGATCATTGGCTGTGCGATTCCGCAAGGCCCGCAAGGTTTGAATATGGCGCGTATGGGCGTGTTGTTCGCGGGTTTGCCTAATACCATTGGTGGCGTAACGGTCAATCGTTATTGTGCATCCGGCGTGACGGCTTTGGCGATGGCTGCCGATCGCATTCGTACCGGTCAAGCCGATGTGATGATCGCCGGTGGTGCCGAGTCGATGAGCATGGTGCCGATGAACGCGATTTTGACCGACATGAACCCTGAAATTTTTGCCAAAGATGAGAACCTCGGTATTGCTTACGGCATGGGTTTGACTGCAGAAAACGTTGTTAAACAGTGGAATATTTCACGCGAAGCGCAAGACGCATTTGCCGCCGAGTCGCATCTCAAAGCATTGGCTGCGCAAGCTGCCGGTTACTTTGATGCGGAAATTACGCCTTTTGATGTCAATGACACGGGTCTTGATCTGGTCTCGCACGAGTTACGCAGCAAAGGCTTTACCGTGGCGCAAGACGAAGGTCCACGCGCTGGCACGACGGCTGATATTTTGGCTAAACTCAAACCGGTATTTGCCGCTAAAGGCAGCGTGACTGCGGGCAACTCATCACAAATGTCGGACGGTGCTGGTGCGTTGATTTTGGTTTCAGAAAAAATTCTCAAAGAACATAATCTCACACCGATTGGTCGATTCGTATCGTTTTCAGTGCGTGGCGTGCCACCAGAGATCATGGGCATTGGTCCTAAATTTGCGATTCCAGCGGCGTTAAAAACCGCAGGTTTGCAATTGTCCGATATGGATTGGATCGAGTTGAACGAAGCCTTTGCCGCGCAAGCGTTGGCGGTGATTCAAGACCTCGATATGGACGTCAGCAAAATCAACCCGTTGGGTGGTGCGATTGCCTTGGGTCACCCATTGGGTGCCACGGGTGCGATTCGTGCGGCAACGGTATTGCATGGTCTCAAACGCACGGGTGGTCGTTACGGTATGGTGACGATGTGCGTTGGTACGGGCATGGGCGCAGCCGGCATTATTGAGCGTTTGTAATTGTATCGGTACGATAAAAAGCCACATTAAACATTGTGATGTGGCGTTTTTTATCAGTTCCTCCAGCTCCACATTCATCATGAAGTATTCTGCGTGTCTGTGACCATCCAACAGTTATTGTCGGCTAAAAAATATCCGATTTGTGCGACTTTTTTACGCCGGCTGAAGCGCTCAAAGGTTCGGTCATCATTGCACCCGCGATGGGGGTGCCGCAAAGTTACTATGCTAAATTTGCGACTTGGTTGAGTGCGCAGGGTTATTTAATGGTGACGTTTGATTACAGCGGTATGGCGGCTTCACGCGAAGCTGCGAATACATCGTTGAAAAATATTCACGTCAATGTCATGGATTGGGCGGATGATGCGGCTATCGTTTTGGCTGAATTGCAATCGCGCGCGCAAGGTCAAAAAATCTACTGGATCGGTCACAGTTTGGGTGGGTAATTGATCGGCTTGATAAACCAATCCAATTTCTTGAGTAAAGCCATCACGATTGCAACAGACAGTGGTTATTGGCTGGAGAATGCACCGCAGCTCAAACGGTGTGCTTGGTTGATGTGGTTTATTGCTGTGCCATTGAGTACGGCTGTGCTTGGTTATTTCTCGGGCAAACGTTTGAATATGGTTTGTGATCTGCCTTTAGGTGTGATCCAGCAATGGCGTCGCTGGTGTTTGCATCAAGATTACGCAGTCGGGATTGAGGGTGATTCGGTACGGGCGAAATACGCGGCCGTTACTGTGCCAATCACGTCATACTCATTCAGTGATGACGAATTTATGTCGGTAAACAACATCAATTCGTTACACTGCTTTTACACAGAGTCTGCGCGTGATATGAAACGCATTCGACCCGCTGATGTTGGCGTCACGCGCATCGGACATTTCGGATTTTTTAGAGAGACTTATCAAGACACGCTTTGGCACAAAGTGCTGCATGAATTGACATAAAATACAGTTATTATTGAGGAGATATCATGGACATTCTGACCCGTATTGACGAGCGCATCGGCTATATTCAGATCAACCGCGAAGAGCGCAAAAACGCGTTGACCAGCGCGATGTATCAAACCATGGCCGATACACTTAAGGCTTATGATGCGGACGATCAGGTGCGCGTGATTTTATTGCATGGCTTGTCGGACATGTTTTGTGCAGGCAATGACTTAAACGACTTTTTGCAAAATCCGCTGACTGGCAACGACTCACCCGTAGTGCAATTTTTGTTCGCGTTGCGTGACTTGCAAAAGCCGCTGGTCATCTCGGTCAATGGTGTGGCAATTGGAGTCGGCGTGACGATGTTGATGCATGCGGATTTTGTCGTGATCGGTGATGATGCGAAATTGCAGTTGCCGTTCATCAATCTGGCATTGTGTCCTGAGGCCGGTTCCAGTCTTTTGCTTGCACAACGCGCGGGGTATTTGCAAGCTGCTGAAAAACTGATGTTTGGCGAGTTTTTCACGCCGCAAGAGGCATTGGCGATGGGGGTTGTGACACGCATCATGCCGCATCATGAGGTGCTGCGTTATGCGCAGCATCAAGCGGGCCATTTGGCTGAGAAGAGTCCGCAAGCCATGCGCGCGACCAAAAAACTGCTCAAGTCGGCGAATGCTGATGCGTTGCGTGTTGCGATGGATGCCGAGCTGTTGTCGTTTGCACAACTGCTCAAAGGGGCGGACTCACGTGAGGCAATGATGGCTTTTTTTGAAAAGCGCAAACCAAATTTTATGTGATCGGTTCATGTGACAATTTTGTTGCATAAAAAATCCCGCAGCGTTGCGGGATTTTTTATGCGGTGAGTTTAGCCCGCCAAAACAAACGTGATTTTTAAATTCACACGGTACTCGACGATTTTACCATCGTCGACGATGACTTTTTGTTGTTCAACCCATGCACCTTTAACATTCTTCAATGTTTTGTTGGCACGTTCAACGCCTTTTTTGATGGCATCATCAAAGCTGACGGTAGAGGGGGTGAATTAAAGTACGAATAGCAATTTTCGCAGATTGAAAAAGGCCAAGTGAAGCATCACATGGTTTACTTCAATCACCAAATCGAAA
>JBIKPB010000090.1:0-6600 GCA_044357705.1 Formosimonas sp.
CCTTTTTAGGGTAATGCTTCAAATATCACAAATAGCGTCACTGATTTTTTAAAATCATCGGCACATACGCAATGCCTTCGCGCTCGACTCGATCACCAGCAACGACAAAACCAAAACGCTCATAAACCGGCACAGCATAAGGCGTAGCATTAACCGTAAACTCATCCACCTGATTGGATGCCAAGGAATATTTTTGTGCATATTGCCAAAGTTGAGGCGGCGACACAGCGCCGTTGATGCTCAGATTGAATTCGTTCTGCAATCGCACAGGCTGAATGCTTTGTAAAAACTCCTCAGCGCCCAAACCTTCGGTGTGCAAAGTAAAATGCCCCGCCAGCGAATTGATCAGCGCGCTGATATTGCCCGCATCTTCAACTTGTGCGGGACGAATACTCATTGATGTTGCGATGCTCATATTGGTCTCCTTATCAAGTGATGATAATGCTAGGTGATTATTAAGCAATGACACCCAACTTTTTACCGACCTGAATAAATGCGTCAAGCACTTGTGTGATTTGCGCGCTGGTATGCGCCGCTGACATTTGTGTCCGAATGCGCGCACGACCTTTAGGTACTACAGGGAATGAAAAACCGATCACATACACACCGAGTTTGAGTAACTCAGCGGCCATTTCTGCGGCCAATTTGGCATCGCCCAACATCACCGGAATGATCGGATGTTCGCCCGGCAATAATTCAAAACCCGCCGCGGTCATCGCACTGCGGAACTGCTCGGCATTGCGGTTGAGTTGTGCACGCAATTGTGTACCTTCATCTGATGCCAAAATCCCCAAGACTTTCAAACTCGCCGCGGCAATGGCCGGTACGAGCGAATTAGAAAACAAATACGGCCGCGAACGTTGGCGCAGCAATTTAACAATCTGCGCGTTCGCCGCAACATAGCCACCCGACGCGCCGCCCAAAGCCTTGCCCAAAGTGCCGGTATAAATATCAACTTTATCCGACACACCGCAATACTCAGGCGTACCTGCGCCGGTTTTGCCAATGAATCCGACCGCGTGTGAATCATCAACCATTAACAATGCGCCGTAACGCTGGGTTAATTCGGCGATCCCGGCCAAATTGGCAATTGTGCCATCCATCGAAAACACGCCATCGGTCACCACCAGAATAAACCGTGCGCCCGCCGCTTGCGCCGCCTGCAACTGCACTTCCAAATCCGCCAAATTATTGTTTTTATAGCGATAGCGCGCCGCTTTACACAAACGCACACCGTCAATGATCGACGCGTGGTTCAGCTCATCCGAAATCACTGCGTCTTGTTCACTCAACAGCGTTTCAAATACCCCACCATTGGCATCAAAACAACTCGAATACAAAATCGTGTCTTCGGTACCGAGCAATTGAGAAATACCCGCCTCCAACTCTTTATGAATTGACTGCGTACCGCAAATAAAACGCACCGACGCACAACCGTAGCCATACTCATCCAAGCCTTGCTTCGCTGCCGCAATCAAGCGCGCATCATCCGCCAACCCCAAGTAATTATTCGCGCAAAAATTAAGAACATACGCACCATCCGCCAACTGCACATTTGCACCTTGTGGTGTGCTAATCACGCGCTCCGGCTTCTCGAATCCATCCGCAGTAATTTGCGTTAACGTATCGTTCAGATATTGCAGGTAAGCAGCATTCATGGCACGTCCTTATTGAAATGGTTTGTTAGATTGTAACAACAAAATTACGCCATGAATATCGCCAAAATAGCATTCACACCTAAACTGTATCGGTCAAAAAACCGAGCCGTTTTCGCGTAAAATGCCACAATCTCTTATAAAGCGACCACAATGAAAATCCGCCTCGCGCCCCAACGCGCCATCCTTGCCCTTCCCGATGAATTGATCAGCCAAATCGCTGCCGGCGAAGTAGTCGAACGCCCCGCTTCTGTAGTCAAAGAGCTGCTCGAAAATGCGTTGGACGCTGGTGCAACGGAGATTAAATTGCGCTTGATCGAAGGCGGCAAGGCATTGATCGACATCTCTGACAATGGCTGCGGCATCGCCGCCACAGACCTAAGCTTGGCCGTAACACGCCACGCGACCAGTAAAATTCGCTCATTGGATGAGTTGGAGCACGTTGAATCCATGGGGTTTCGCGGTGAAGCTTTAGCGTCAATCGCCTCAGTCAGCCAATTACGCCTGACCAGTCGTACCGATGACGATACGCACGCGAGCAGCCTCAACAATCATCAAGACAACTGGCACAATGTCGCAGCGGCAGGCGAAGTCGGTACGCGCATCGAAGTCGCGCACTTGTACCACAACACACCGGCGCGCCGTAAATTCCTCAAAACCGATGCGACCGAATTCTCACATTGCACCGAATATTTTGACCGCGCTGCATTGGCCAATCCGCATTGTGCGTTCCATCTCTTTCATAACGACAAAGCGATTGCGCTGTATCCCGTCGCCGACATGCAACGCCGCATCGCCGATGTTTTGGCAAAAAACATGCCCGAGCATGCGATCTGGGTCGACCATGCCGTTGGCGATTTACAAATTACAGGCATGATCTGCCCACCAGATGTCGCGCGCTCACGAGCGGATCTACAATACGCCTACATCAACCAACGCTTTGTACGCGACAAAGTGGTCAATCATGCGATCCGAACCGCTTATGCCGACGTATTGCATCACTTGCGCTTTCCGTCGTATGTGTTGTTTATTGATGTGCCTGCGCAAAATGTCGATGTCAATGTGCATCCGGCAAAAACCGAAGTGCGCTTCCGCGAAAGCGGCGCGATTCACCAGTTCATCGCCAACAGCTTAAAAAAATCTTTGGCGCAAACCGCCAGTACACGCGCAACACAAACGGTCACTGGAGAACCAAGTACACCGGATGCAATCACAACAGCTGCTTGGCACGCGCCACAATTACCGCAAATGACGGCAGCACAGCAAGCACCCTTGCACTTGGCACAAACCGCGCGCAGCTATCTTGATTTATTACGCACCGAACCTCAGCCCGAGCGATTTGCACCCACGACACAAGAAGCAACCACAGCAACAATCCAGACACCTCAATTAGCCACCAAACCCGTAGAGCAGAACATCGAATATCCGCTCGGTTTCGCCATCGCACAAATTCACGGTGTGTATGTTTTGGCACAAAATGCCAAAGGGTTGGTGCTGATCGATATGCACGCCGCGCACGAGCGCATCGTTTATGAGCGGCTCAAAGCTGTGCTCGACGAAGCACCATTGGCGAGACAAGATCTATTGCTACCGATCAGTTTCTCTGCCAGTCCTGCCGAAATGGCCACTTTATCAGAGCCTGATTGCGCCTCGGTGCTTGAAACCATCGGCTTGACCTTGACCACTATCGGCACCGGCGAGATCGCAATTCGCAGCATTCCCAATCTGCTCAAATCTGCCGATGCGATTGCCTTGGCGCGTGCGGTTTTGACCGACATCGCCGAGCTCGGTGCATCGCATGTATTGACCGAAAAGCGCAACGAATTGCTCGGTACGCTCGCTTGCCACGGTGCGGTACGCGCCAACCGTACGCTAACCGTGATTGAGATGAATCAATTGCTGCGTGATATGGAGGCTACCGAGCGCGCCAATCAATGCAATCATGGTCGCCCGACATGGGTACAAATGAGCATGCGCGAGTTGGATGCTTTGTTCATGCGCGGTCAATAAGCCATGTTGAAACCCGACGTTTTATTCATCCTCGGCCCAACCGCTTCGGGTAAAACTGCTGCGGCACTCGAACTGGCTCAACAACGCGACATCGAGATCGTCAGCGTCGATTCGGCCTTAGTATTTCGCGGCATGGACATTGGTACAGCCAAACCCAACGCAGCGGAATTGGCTGCCGTACCACATCATCTGATCGACATCATCGAGTTGACCGAAGTGTACTCGGCGGCACAATTCGCCAGCGACACCAACCGTTTGATTCACGACATTGCTCAACGCGGCAAAACCCCTGTTTTGGTCGGCGGTACGATGCTGTACGTTAAAGCATTGCTCGAGCCATTGACGCAATTACCAACTGCCGATTTAGCCATTCGTGCTGACATTGAATCACGTGCAGCACAAATCGGCTGGCCAGCGATGCACGCGGTTCTGGCTGAAATCGATGCCGTCACTGCAGAGCGATTAAGCCCCAATGATGCACAACGCATCGGGCGGGCTTTAGAGATTTTTTATGCTTCAGACAAACCGATGAGCGAATGGCTGGCTGAAGATACAACGACGCATGAATTAAACTTTACACCGCATTTATTTGCACTGATTCCCGAGCCGCGCAGCGTTTTGCACGAGCGCATCAATCAGCGATTTATCACCATGCTCGACAATGGTTTTTTGGATGAAGTACGTGCGTTGCGCGCACGCGGTGATTTGAACATCAATATGCCCGCCATGCGTTGCGTCGGCTATCGCCAAGCGTGGGAGTTTTTGGATGGTCAATACGATGAGGCGGAGCTGATCGCACGCGGGCAAGCAGCGACACGACAATTGGCCAAACGGCAACTCACTTGGCTGCGCAGTATGGGCAATATTCAAACCATTGATCCGCTGACTCAAGAGGTATTGGCAAGTTTACTCGCAACACTGCCCAAATAACGCCAATGCATTTAAGGTTTTGAAAAATAACCCTTGGCAAAATTATTGATGATTGCCAGCGGTTCGCGCAACGCACCTTTAAAAACCATGCCCCACTGATTCCAGCAATACGTCGGTGCTGCAGCATACTGCACATCAAGATTTGTATAGGTCGGGTTAGCTCTAATCAAGCGCTCAACCCGCCACAAATGATACGGCTCAGAAATCAACACGATGGATTGTGCTCCAGCCTCTTGTAAAATCGGCTGAGAATACAGCAAATTCTCTCGGGTCGATGAAGATTGTTTCTCGAGCAATATCTCGCCCATATAACCCTTATTGCGTGCATAGATTTGCATTTCTTCCGCTTCAATTCGCCCATCCTCGACATCAATCCCACCCGAGAACAGCACACGTCGCACATCGCCCGATTGGACCAAAACCAGCGCCTGATCAACACGACCGGTCAAGCACGGATTTGGCGCACCATTCCAATAAGCACGGTTGCCTAAAACCACTGCCACATCAGCCGGATGGTTGAGCGGTTGTTTGAGTAACGTGTATGCGCGTATTGCAATCAAAGCATACAGAGTTAAATAAGTCACAATGCCCAGAAATAGACCCGTACTGAACATACAGTAAATCAATTTTTTCAAGCGGATGTGCTTATTGAATAACGACATTGAATTTTTCTTAGTTACAGAAATGGGGAACAGCTCATCCATCATACAATGGCATCACTTGCTTCAAAGACTTTAAGCCAAAAAGTTCAAGACGCCATGAGCCGCAAATCGACCACTGGCAAAACAAGCCGTCAATAAATAACCGCCTGTCGGCGCATCCCAGTCGAGCATTTCGCCACAACAAAATACCCCGGGCAATGCACGCAACATCAAGCGCTCATCAACAGCCTTGCGCATCACACCACCCGAAGTACTGATCGCCTCATCAATCGGCTGCATACCGGTCAATGCAATCGGACAATGCTTGACGCACGCAGCAACCGCAGTACCATCAGCCCATTGATTTTTCGGTAAAACCTCACGCACCAAAGCAGCTTTAACGCCTTCCAATCGCGCTTTACGCCAAACATTGCTCAACGATTCTTTAGGTGACGCTTGCAAGCGTTCGGCTAATTCTGCCTCGGTCACATCAGGTAATAAATCAAGGTATAAAGTTGCACGACCACACTCTAAAATTTGCTCGCGCAACGGTCGGGACAAGGCGTAAATTAAACCACCTTCGATGCCGTATTCCGTAATAATGGCTTCGGCTTGATTGATATTTTGCTCAACTGAACCGCGAATATTTTTAAGCGGCTGACCGGCATAATCACACATGAATTTTGACCAGTTCACCGTAAATCCGCCATTTGATGGCTGCAAGGGCGACAACGCAATGTTTTTAGCCGAAAGTATTTTCATCCACAGGCCATCTGCTCCCAAACTTGCCCAACTGCCCCCACCCAGCGCCAAAATCACTGCATCAGCAGCAACGACATGCCCCTCAAACTGCAAATCGTCATCCGCAGTAAAACCTTGCCAATATTGCCGACAATGTACGTTCACACCACGTTTTTTAAGTTGCCCCAACCAGTTGCGCAGCAACGGTGCGGCTTTCATTTCAGCAGGAAAGACCCGACCGGACGAACCGACAAACGACGCAATACCCAAACCGGCCATCCATTGGCGAATTTCGTCCGCGCCAAATTCAGCCAACATCGGTGCTAACCACTCTGGCTGATCATAGCGCCGGATAAAATCCGCCATTGGTTCAGCGTGTGTAATGTTCAAACCGCCCTTACCCGCCATCAAAAATTTTCGCCCGACCGACGGTTTGGCTTCATAAATATCAACTGCAATGCCCGCAGCCGACAAAACATCCGCCGCCATCAAACCCGCCGGACCGGCACCGATCACCGCGACGTGTTTATTTTTAGAGCGCGTCATGGGGCAACTTCCAAACCGGTCAAGTACACACGCAAATCAAATTCGAGTTGATGATAATTCGGCAACATGTACGTACA
>JBIKPB010000091.1:0-6560 GCA_044357705.1 Formosimonas sp.
CAAACATGTGAATAAACCCGTGCATTTCACGCAAGATATCGGCCGGCAAATGACGCGAGGTGTGCGTACGTCCGTACAAAAACAGCGGCACGTCCTCATTACGCTGACGAATCGCATTGACCAAACGACGCAAATTAACAATCGCCTGTTCGCCCATTTCCTGCGGCTCGTCCTCCTCAGGCTCATCAACCGAAACGATAAACGCACACGCGCGCGCGGCCTGCTGCGCCAAGCCCAAAAAGTCATTGGCATGGGTCGCGGCAACCACCGTCGTACCTTCTTTTTCGATCGCCTCAGCCAGATCCCGCATACCGGAACCAGAGAGGTTATCGGTGCGGAAATCTTTGTCGACGATGATGACAGGGAAGTTGAATTTCATGGTGAATCCTATACGGGTTACAAAAAAGCAGAGCTGCCTTTTTTGGTATCTTAAAATGTGGTGACGCGAGGCGGATACGCCTTGAGCTTATGAATATTTTTTGCCGATTTGCAAATGCGGGTTGTGCATTTTTTCCTGCCCAAAAGTTGAGGTTGGGCCATGACCGGGGATAAATTGAATATCATCACCCAACGGAAATAATTTGTTTTGAATGCTGCAGATCAAATCGGCATGATTACCGCGCGGAAAATCGGTGCGGCCAATTGAGTTCTGAAAAATGACATCGCCGACCCACGCCAAATGCAACTCGGGCGAATGGAAAACCACATGACCCGGCGTGTGACCTGGGCAATGAATCACATTCAAAGTGTAAGCACCCACTTGCACGGTGTCGCCATCATTGAGCCATTGTGTCGGCAAAAATGCCTTGGCATGACCGAAACCAAAACGCGCTGCTTGTTCGGTCAAACCGTCGAGCCAAAATTGATCGTCCTGATGCGGCCCGATGATCGGAATATCACCCAACGCCGCAGCCAGCTCAGGTGCGGCAGCCGCATGATCAAGGTGCCCATGCGTCAATAAAATCTGCGCCACAGTCGCGCCCGATTCTTTAATCGTCGCGAGAATCTGCTCGATGTCGCCACCGGGATCAACCACCGCGGCCTCACGAGTTTGGTCGCACACGAGTAGCGAGCAGTTTTGTTGAAAAGGGGTGACAGGGATTATGAATACGTGCATGGTGTTACTATTACTCTTTTCTAAAAAAACAACACTTTTAACGATTGATAATGAATCTTAACGGTGTTACAATGTCGTCAAGTGGATTGGGGGTTCCCGATCGGCGTTATGGCTTCTGGGGGTTCCCGGAGGCCTTTCGCTTTTATGGGAGCTGGTTTTACAGGTAACGGTACAATTTTTAAGCCATGCCCCTCATAATCTTCACCCAATTGTTGCCGTCCACCACGGCATAGTATTTTTTGTTCAATGATTTCAAAAGCCCGATTGGGCTGCTCGGGGCGCAAATAGTGGATGCCAATCTGTCGTGCAACTAAATCAGCCAGCTGTAAGCCCACTGCATTGGTTTTTTTATCTAAAAACACCACATCAAACGGTAATGGTACGCCTTTGCGTTGATTGCCATCGCAAAGTCTGCGAAACTCCAACTCTAATTCTTTATCTTCTTTTTTGCCACGGCACTCGACCAATACATGCGTGCGTCGATTCAATTGATTTTTTTCGTTTAAAAAATCATACAAACCATCCAAGCAAAAATCCAAGGCAATGTGGTATGGGTTGCTGCCTTCCTCTAACGGCGACTTGGCTTCTTTTAGGCGATGTTTATCAATCACACATGCCACCACAACATAATTATTCACGTCCATCAGCCTGGATAAATCATCCATAAATGACGCTCGTAAATTACGTTGGGTCAGAAGCGTAAAATCACCCGTTTGTTTGCGTATCTCATGCTCGTGCAACACTATTGCATCATGACCAAAATAATTGAATTTGAATTTTTCGATGCTTGGTATCACGCGTTCAGCGTAATGGCGTTTGTGGAAAATACAAAACGCCAATACAAACACAGGGTAATCTGGGTTGATACTCGCCAAACTATGGTCACCACTCTCATCAACATATACCACATAGTCGCTAAAACCTATGGCGTGTGTTGTCGTTACCATATCCTCAAACATGGACTCATCGGCAAAGTCAAACAAAGGCAATTGCTCGTGTTGATTGCTCGTCACTTCACGCCTCTTTCTTGTCTTCAGTAGTCATCTGCATGTCTGCTTTCACTGCAAAAACAATTGATAAACCGGATTCTCGGTTTCATCCCAATAACGCAAATCCAAACTCGGCAAAAACTTCTTGAACTGCGCGCGCTCTTTGGACGGCACTTGAATGCCGACCAAAACACTGCCAAAATCACCGCCTTGGTTGCGGTATTGGAACAATGAAATATTCCAATGTGGTGAAACGGATTTGAAAAAATCCATCAAGACACCCGCGCGTTCAGGGAACTCGAAGCGATACAAAACCTCATCAACGGCACCGCTGCATGCACCACCAATCATATTACGCACATGTTGCTTGGCAAGCTCGTTGTGGCTTAAGTCAATCGTTGCAAAACCTTTTTTGACGAATTTTTCAGCAATTTTGTTCGACTCGTCATGACTGGTCACCGCGATGCCAACCAAAAGATGAGCTTTTTGCGCGTCGTTCATGCGGTAGTTGAATTCCGTCACACTGCGTTGCTCACCAACAAGGGCACACAACGGGATGAACGAGCCACGCTCTTCCGAAATAGTGACCGCGAACAGGGCTTCGCGCGCCTGACCGGCTTCGGCACGATCGGCAACGAAACGCAAACGATCGAAATTGGTGTTGGCACCGGACGCAATTGCAACCAGTGTTTGATTTTTAAGCTGGTGGGTTTCGGCATATTTTTTCAAACCTGCGAGAGCCAGTGCACCTGAAGGTTCGAGAATCGAGCGCGTGTCTTGAAACACATCTTTAATCGCATCGCAAATATCGTCCGTGTCGACCAAAACAAAATCATCGACATACTGCTGCACCAATCGGAAAGTCTCTTTACCCACCTGCTTGACCGCCGTGCCATCAGCAAAAATCCCAACTTCTTTGAGCGTAATGCGTTTGCCCGCCTGAATCGAGTCGTACATCGCAGTCGAGTCAATACTATTGACACCGATAATCTTAATCTCAGGTCGCACGGCTTTGACATACGCTGCAATCCCAGCCAATGCGCCACCACCGCCAATTGGCACAAAAATCGCGTCAATCGCACCACTGTGCTGACGCAAAATCTCCATGCCCATCGTGCCTTGGCCGGCAATCACATCGGGATCATCAAACGGATGAGCAAAAGTTAATTGGTGCTTTTTTTCCAAAATCAGTGCGTGATTGTATGCATCAGTGTACGAACCACCGTGCTGCACCACTTCAACATATTGACCGCCGAAACGCTTAATCGCCTCGATTTTGATCGTCGGCGTGGTTTCGGGCACAACAATAGTGGCTTTACATTTGAGTTTAGCGGCCGAAAATGCCACGCCTTGTGCATGGTTGCCCGCCGATGCGGTGATCACGCCCTGCTTGAGCTGTGCAGCAGTGAGCTGAGCTAATTTATTGTATGCGCCACGAATTTTGTACGAAAAAACCACATGCGTGTCTTCACGCTTCAAATACACTTGATTGTGCAATTTGCTCGATAGTTGGGGCGCAAAATCGAGCGCTGTTTCGGTTGTCACGTCATAAACGCGCGCGGTCAAGATTTTTTTCAAATAATCGTGGGGCATGGGCGACTCAAAGCTCTGTCTATAATCAAGCGATTAGGGTAACAGGTTAGGGCATCTACGACAACCCCAAACCGGTAACTGCTGATAAAATGGGGCCATTAATGTGAGTGCAAAACAAACTCAGCACACCTGATCGAATGAGGAAAACATGCATACCGTTACGATTTACCACAACCCAAAATGCGGCACATCACGCAACACGCTCACTTTGATTCGCAACAGCGGCATCGAACCGAATGTGATCGAATATCTTTTGAATCCACCTCCGCGCGAAACTTTGCTCAGCTTGCTCGCCCAAATGAATGAGTCACCACGCCACATCGTGCGGGCAAAAGAACCGTTGTACGTTGAACTGGGGTTGGACAACGCCAAATTGTCAGACGACACTCTGCTGGATGCCATTGCCACACATCCGCTTTTGCTCAATCGTCCGATTGTTGTGACCGAACGGGGTACAAAGTTATGCCGCCCATCAGAGCTGGTTTTGGATATTTTACCCGCACCGCAACACGGCGAATTCGCAAAAGAAGACGGCGAGCGTGTGATTGATGCCGACGGAAAGCGACTGCTTTAATGCCTAACTGGCTCACTTCGCTTCTACAATTTTTTTCCCTGCCCGAAGTCGGCTTACCCGCGATTTTTGCTGTGGCGTTTTTGGCAGCAACTTTGCTGCCGATGGCGACCGAGCCGATTTTGTTTGGCTTCATCAAGCTCAATCCCGATCAGTTTTGGTGGGCGATCATCATCGCCACAATTGGCAACACACTGGGCGGTATGTTAACTTATTGGATGGGCTACGGCGTGCATCACGCATACGCCAAGCGCCACGACGCACCACCTAAACACTTCTTATGGCTCAAGCGCATGGGTGCGCCGGTTTTATTGCTGTCGTGGTTGCCAATTATCGGCGATGCTTTATGCGTGATGGCCGGCTGGCTCAAGCTGCCTTGGCGCGTCGTTTTGGTTTATATGACACTGGGCAAATTCGTGCGATTTGTCGTCATGACATTGGCGCTGCTGTGGATTCCCGATGATATATGGACGCAAATCGGCCAATGGTTCAAATAAATAATTACAAATTATCCTATATAACAACATAAAAAAATCCGTGTGAATTGCCGCAGTCAATAGCGCCATAAGCACACTGATATAACCAAGTTGTAATATCCAGCATAATGCCCACGTTAAATGGGCGTTATTTAATTAATAGCCGTACGAGAAAACCGTACTGAGTCGACCCAATATGACATCAACTTAATTCAAACCCATATTTTGCTTTACAATCACGCCCATGAAACCCAATCACATTCTCCGCTTCGAAAAACTGCTGGTCAAAGGCCGCTGGTTTTATATTATTTCTACCGCCTTTTTGGTGGTGGTTTTAATCACTGCCATTCAGTGGTACAGTAAAGGTCAACCTGATTGGCGCAGCGTTGGGTTATACGCGTTTTTAGGTGCCGTGATTGCACAGATTGATTGGCTGATTTTGTCCAGACGCTATCGGGACTTTAACGATCCAAACAAGTTCAATCCCAAGTAATCAGCCACAAAAAAGCCAGCATTGCGCTGGCTTTTTTAATTCACGTCATCATGCTTTAAACCGGATAAGTACCCGTGCGTGCCATTTCATTCAAACGCGCAATACGTTCTTCCGTTGCAGGGTGGGTTGAAAACATCTTCGAAATACCGCCACCAAACAATGGGTTAATAATCATCATTTGTGCCGTTGCAGGATGAGACTCAGCCGCCTCAAAAGGAATGCCTGCAGCGTATTTATGGATTTTATCCAATGCCGCCGCCAACGCCAATGGATCGCTCGAAATCTCGGCACCGCCACGATCGGCCTCAAACTCACGCGCACGTGAAATCGCCATTTGAATCAACGCTGCGGCCATCGGCGCGAGAAACATGACGGCAATACTGGCAATCGGATTGCTCGGACGACCTTCTTCATCACGACCACCAAAAAACATGGCGAAGTTAGCCAATGACGAAACCGCACCCGCCATGGTGGCGGCAATCGTTGAGATCAAAATATCACGGTGTTTGACGTGCGCCAATTCATGCGCCATTACGCCGCGCAACTCACGCGCGTTGAGCGCACGCAAAATGCCCGTCGTCGCAGCCACCGCAGCATGTTCAGGATTACGTCCGGTCGCAAATGCATTCGGTGCGTTGTCATCAATCAAATACACACGCGGCATCGGCAAATTGGCACGTCCAGCCAGCTCTTTGACCATGTTGTAGTACTCAGGTGCAGTCGTCGCGTCGACCTCCTGTGCGTTATACATTTTGAGCACCATTTTGTCGGAGAACCAATAGGAAAAAAAGTTCATTGCCACCGCTAAAGCCAGCGCGATAAACATGCCCGACTGCCCACCGATAAAGCGGCCAATAACGACAAACAGTGCCGTGATCGCAGCCATGAGCATAAATGTTTTAGTGAAATTCCACATGGTGTTTTTCCTTTGGAAAAATGAAACAACATTAATTTTAAATTATAAATGCGATGAAACTATGGTGATACCACTTTGGAGTCATCCGAATTAAATCACATGACACACCTCACTGTAAAACCTGCCCCACCGTCAAGGCAAAACCTTCAATAAACTGTGCAACGGGTAAACGCTTTCCGCCCGCACGTTGCGCCTCAAGAATACGCAAAATGCCACAACCACACGCCACTTCAATACCACTTTTATCGACTTTAAGTATTTGGCCTTTAACATGTTCATGTACCGCGTCGTTGACGACCTCGGCTGCGTAGACCTTAAACCCATTTTCAACATCGATCACCGCATAGGTTGCGGGTGACGGGTTAAAAGCACGGATCTTCTGCTCTAATATGGTGGCGGGTTGCG
>JBIKPB010000005.1:0-21156 GCA_044357705.1 Formosimonas sp.
GAAGACTTTTGCATCGTTGACCCCGAGTTTGCCATCGACTTTGAGGTTGTGTTCACGCTGAAACGCTTTGAGCGCATCGCGGGTCGTGCTACCAAAGTGCCCATCCACAACGATATCCGCACCGAGTCGTAAGCTTCCCCTAAATCGAGACCACATCAGAATAGAAAGTGGTTTTACAATAGTTCGCTAAAAGCGACAGGGGTCAGTCCATTTAAAGCATCATGTGGACGAACATGATTGTACTGATAAAGCCATTCTTGAGTAACGTCCTCAACCTCCTTTAAAGAATCAAACAAATAGCAACTAAGTACCTCCGTTCTGAACGAGCGGTTAAATCGTTCAATCAAAGCATTTTGATTGGGTTTGCCTGGCTGAGTGAACTTGAGTTCGATACATTGATCTTTGGCCCAATCCGCCAAGGTCTGGCTGATGAACTCAGGGCCGTTGTCACAACGAAGGGCTTGCGGTTTGCCATGAATGTCTACCAGTTGATTGAGGTAGCGCGTCACACGCTCACTGGGTATCGATGTGCCAATGTCGATGCCCAATGCTTTGCGATTGGCTTCATCCATCACATTAAATGTTCGGAATGAACGTGAAGCCACACGGTCATGCATGAAGTCCATTGCCCAGATTTGATTAGGCTGCTGTGCTTCGTTCAAGGGCTGAATCACTCGCTTGGGTAGGCGTTTCTTGGTTCGACGCACCAAATTGAGTTTAAGTTGGCAATACACCCGATAAACTCGTTTGTGATTCCAAGTGTAACCTTGATGCCGCAAACGGTGATAACACTTCCAGAATCCCCACCGCCGGTGAACTTCAACAACTTCATTGAGTGCATCAATGACAGGTCGATCCAGCGTGGCACGCTTGCTCGGTCGATAGAACGTTGAACGCGGTAACTGAGCCAGTTGGCAAGCGTGGCGTGAGGATAGTTGATGCACTTGTCTCACCCATTCAATCACGTCTCGCTTGGCGTCCAACGTCACCACTTTCGGCTGATGACGTCTTTCATGGCGACATTCTCTAATGCGATGTCGGCGTACATCCGTTTGAGTTTGGCGTTCTCTGCTTCCAGCTCACGCAGCCGTGATAGCTGGCTGGACTCCAAGCCACCATAACGTGATTTCCATTTGTAATACGTCGCTTGGCTAATCCCATGTTTGCGCAATATATCGGCTACCGGCGTTCCTGCTTCACCTTCCTTTAATACTGACAATATCTGACTTTCGCTAAATCTTACGCCTTTCATTTCGTACTCCTTGAGTTTCTTGTATTCTATTCTCAAGTGGTCCGAGTTTCAGGGAAGCTTACGGAGTGACTTAAGGACGGTTTGTAAATTCGTGACTTTCTGACCGCTCGCCCCCATACCCAGCTCTGCGGGTTTGGGTGCGGGTCGGTTCTATTTATGACGCATTCGATTATAAAAATTCTTGTGGCGGAAATACGGCGGAAATAATGAGTTTTACAAAATTTATGGGCAATAAAAAACGGCCTCCATCGCTGGAAGCCGCTTGTATGCTGGTGGCCTGGGGCGGAATCGAACCGCCGACACAAGGATTTTCAATCCTCTGCTCTACCGACTGAGCTACCTGGCCGCTTGCTTTGATATGCATCAAACTCAAGATTCAGGAGTATAACGAATCAAATGCGTTTGGTCAAGCCTTGTTGTATTTTGTTTTGTAATTCTCGAGTCGCATCGTGCCAATCCAAATCTTTTGATTGGCGGATGATGCTGACATTGGAATACCAGTCGCAATCCGCCGATGTCCAGCCAAAACGCCAATCACAGTTGCGGCGCAGCAGTAAAGTCACAGGGAGTCCTGCGGCGGCACAAAGGTGAAAGTAAGAGGTGTCGATGGTGATGATGTGTTGGCAAAGGCTGGCGAGAGCGAGCGTATCGGCGAATTCATCAGTGTAGCTACTCATGTCAATGATCGGTAATGTGCTTTGCTCAGTGGCATGTGCGCCGTATTGACGATTTTGCAAACTGATAAACACAATGTTTTGCTCATGCACTACATCAGCTAGGGGGGCAAGTTGGTGTAGTTCGATACTTTTTGCGCGACCGTGAGGGTTGTCCAAATTACCGCACCAAGCAAGGCCGATCAGCTGCTTACCGGCTAATGAAATCCCTTGTGCTGCGGCTTGCTTCTGTAGGAGCGTTTTTTGTTTGTCTTGCAATCCGGATTCGGGCGTTAAGTATGCGGTACGAGGAAAGTTGTGTTTATTGTGGCGTAATTGATGGGCGAGGCTGCCCATGGGAATTTGATAATCGATTTTTTTGAGCTCGCGCCACCATTGCGGCATGATGTTGTGCTGCCACTCTTGCATCTCGGTGAGGCCGCGTCGGTGTGAAACTACGTGGATGTGTGGGAAGCTGTGTTGCATGACGGGGGCGAGTGGCGGGTAACAAGCGAGTACGATATTTGCCCCGCGTTCGCTCAAATCGTTGAGCATGGAAGCGTACATGATTTCATCGCCAATGCCTTGTTCACCATGCACGACAATGGTTTTACCTTTTAAGCACTCTCCTTGCCAGACTGGGGGGGGTAAGGGCGCTAGATTCAAGCCGGGTTTGCCAAAGCGTTGCAGCCGCGCTTCGTGATAAAGCCAGCCGCGTTTGTAGTCGCCAAGCGTGAGCAACATCATGGCGTATTCCCATTTGATGGTGTTAAGCATGGCTTCATCGCCGTTATAGCTTTGTAGGGCGCGTTCAAAATAGCTTGCGGCCAGATCGGTTTTGCGGCGGCCAAAGTAAATTTTGGCCAAGGGCAGGTGTAAGCCTTGCCAGTTGGGTGCAAGTTGTTCTACTTTAAGAAATTCACGTAACACATCGGCTTCGGGTCGCTGATTGATTTGTAGTAATTGTCCGTACAGCCAATGCGCTTGCGGTTGATTCGGTTCTAGTAGGCACCACATTTGCGCGTGTCGTTCCGCATTTAAATATTCGTTTGTCGCCACATAAGAAAAAGTCAGGCCACGATGAGCCGCCAGTTCATCTGGTCGTAGGGTGGCGTAACGATGCCACAGCGCCCGTGCAAGGGCATGTTGATCGTGTTCAAAATGGTGTTGCGCTGATGCGTAGGCTTCATTGCGATTCATGAGCGCTGCTCCATTGATTGACGCGTGAGAGGAGGGCTTTGTGTATGCGCTCAATGACCTCTGACCAGTCATTTTTTTGGTTTTGTCTGAAGTATTGTGTGCCCGCATACCAAAGGCTTTCGTTGCGTGTCCGACCATGCCGCCAGTCTGGACGGCTTATCAAGGGTACCCAAGTTTCGCATGTCATGCCGCCGCTTAAATGGCAGACCGAGGTGTCGACGCTGATAACCAGATCCAGATTGGCAATTAAGGCGGCGGTATCATAAAAATCAGCTTGATCCAGACTGAAGTCAATCAGTTGCAGTGTGGGTAATAGAGCCGCCTCTGCGCCACGCTCGGCATTTTGTAAGCTGATAAATTCAACCTCATCGGTCAAATCGGCAAAATCGGTAAACATTGAGAGATCAATGCTTTTTTGCCCCGCCCAACGGCTGAAACGATTGGAAATCAGGGCTGGATTGGAGCCCCACATTAAGCCGACACGAAAGCGGCGTTTGCCATCTTGTGATTCGCGTCCTAAATGCCGAATTTGTTGAGCGTAGTATGCGGTACGTGCTGCATTGGGGCGAAGGTAAGCATGGCGATGGGCGGCAAAATCAGCTTCGGTGCGGCGGTAAAGGGACATCAAATGACCCATTGCCATTTGAGCGTCAATGGATAAGTCGTGGGTATCAATTGGCGCCGCCCCTACTTTGTGCGCGCGTACAATTGCGCGTGGAAAGCTCTCTGCAAACAATCGTACCAACGGTGGTTTACAGCCAATGATGACTTGTGCGTGGGCGTGTTCGGCGGCATCAAGCAATTCATTAAACATTGAGGCGAACATAATCTCATCCCCCAAACCTTGTTCACCATGTACCAATACTGTCATGCCCGCTTTAAAAACACCATCCCATAGCGGGTACGGAAATTCGTGTTGATACACGCTGTTACGCCCGTCACATAAAAAACGGTCATTGTAATAGCGTGTGCCATTGGCATAATCTTCCAGCGAAAGTAAGTAGAACGAGTATTCCCAATCAGACAAAATATCGTGCTCGCCACTGATTGCTCGACGCCACGACTTTTGCGCTTCATCGTGCCATTCCAAAGCCGCATAGCATACCGCCATGCGATGCCATAAGCCTTGGTAATGGGTTTGCCCCAAAGTGACCAAGCGTTCAAAGCATGCTAATGCCTGATCAAAATGCTCGTCCATCCGCAAACATTCACCATAATTCCAGAGTGCATCAGGCATGTCAGGCGCATGACGTAAGGCGCGTTGGTAATGAATCATGGCACGATGCTGATCGCCCGCTTCATATGCATCAACGGCTGCATTGTAATTGAGCTGTGCATTCGTGGGGGCAAGCATGAGGGCACGCATCATCATGCTGTGCGCCCAATCTGGGCGACCTAAGCCTTTATAAGCATGGGACAAATAATGATGTGCATCGGCACTGTTGGCGTCCAGTCGTAAGGCTGCCTCGCATGCTTCAGCGGCATGCAGATAACGCTGTTCGACAATGGCTTGCTGTGCAAAAGTCAGCAGTGCGGGCAACTCGTTTGCGACGTGGACGACTGAGTTCACAAGGTGTTCCTCTAAATAAGATGTGTGATTTTAGCAAAAAACCCACGAGTGACTCGTGGGTTTTGGATGGCCATATTGAAGGACTTATTTTTTCTTGCTTGTCGCTGCAACATCGGTTTTCACTTTGGGTGCTTGAACCGGCTCGCCTTTTAAATGGTGTAAAGCCTGTTGTAAAGGGAAGTCATTTGCGTCACCAAATTTCGGAGGCTCTTCTTTTTTAGCATCTTTGTCTTTGGGCTTTTCATCTTCATCCTTGGCCCATTCGTCCCAAATGTCACGAGGTTTATCGACCGCGACGCCGCTGTCGTTGGACAAATGACCCGGTAAGTCCGACTCGCGCGAATAGCGGCCGTTTTTACCGTTGGCATTGTCGTCAATGATGATGTCCGGTGTGACACCCCGTGCTTGAATGGATTTGCCGCTGGGTAAGTAATAGCGTGCAATGGTTAATTTAACGCCAACTTTGCCTTCACGATCGAGTGGAATCACTTGTTGGACTGAACCTTTACCAAACGTGGTGCTGCCCATGATGGTTGCTCGCTTGTAATCTTGCAATGCACCGGAAACGATTTCGGAGGCCGAGGCCGAGCCGCCGTTGACCAAAACGACCATCGGTACCGTCTTGAGTGATTTAGGCAGGTCCTTGAGCAAATCACGACCGCCGCGGGTGTAGTATTTGGGGCTGGCCAAGTACGTTTGAGTTTCGGTGTTTTTACCTTTTGAGCTGACCACCGTGACATCGGGTTTCAAAAAAGCAGCTGACACGCCGATTGCCGTATCGAGCGAACCGCCCGGATCATTGCGTAAATCCAGTACTAAGCCTTTAAGATCGCCTTGTTTATAAAGCTCCTGAACTTTATCGGCAAACTCTTTCATGGTTGGTTCTTGGAATTGCGTGATGCGCAACCATGCGTAACCCGGCTCAACGATTTTGCCCTTGACGCTTTGCGATTGAATGACGGCACGAACGAGGTTGAATACCAAAGGTTTAGATTCGCCTTTACGCACCACCGTGATGCGAACAGGTGTGCCTTCTTTGCCGCGCAGTTTAGAGATCGCTTCGCTCAAGCCGCTCATGTTTGACACTTGTAGGTCGTCAATCTTCACGATCGAGTCACCTGCTTGTACACCGGCTTTAAATGCAGGGGTATCCTCAATGGGCGTAACAACTTGAATGGCACCTTTACCCGGCTGTACTTCCAAACCAACGCCACTGAATTTACCACTCAAATCCTCTTTAAGTGACTGAAATTCTTTCGCATCAAAGTAATCTGAATGTGGATCCAATTCTTTGACCATGCCCGAAATGGCATTTTCAAACAATTTTTTGTCCGCAACATCGTCCACATAATTATTTTTGATCAAGTTGAGCACGCCAGAAAAGCGTTGCATCTCTTCCAACGGCAAAGCCGTTTTGGCATCATCTTTTTTGTCGGCATATGCCGTCAAGCCGAGACTCAGCATGACGCCTGCGGCTGCACCGCTCAAAACCAAACCTGCTTTTTTCATAGATTCAACCATTTCCTTTATCCGACTGTTCACATTCTTTCAACCCAAGTGGTTGCCTATCTGATGGTGTTTGAATTTTGCAGGGTTAACCCGAACAAAATTCCTGTTATTCAAAAATAAAATGCACGTCTTATTTTTCGGCTTTTATTTGGCCTTGCCTTGATTGGCCACGGCGGCTTGTGCTGCTGCAATTGCCTCAGCATCGCCCAAATAATACGATTTAATCGGTTTTAGATTTTCGTCCAACTCATACACCAAAGGCTGTGCCGTTGGGATGTTGAGATTAACGATGTCATCGTCACCGATATTGTCTAAATGTTTGACCAATGCACGCAAACTGTTGCCGTGCGCGGCAATCACCACGTTTTGACCGGCTTCGATGAACGGCACAATTGTCGATTCCCAATAAGGTACGACGCGCTCAACGGTGTCTTTAAGGCACTCCGTCAATGGTAATAATGCTTGAGGAACATTGGCGTAGCGTGGATCAAGTCGTGGCGAACGCTCATCTGATGGATCTAACGGATTGGGCGCAATCGCGTATGCGCGACGCCAAATGTGTACCTGTTTATCACCATATTTGGCAGCGGTTTCAGATTTATTCAAGCCTTGTAGCGCGCCGTAATGACGCTCATTCAGTCGCCAATCGGGATGCACGGGAATATACATCTGATCCATTTCGTCCAGCACGCCCCATAGTGTGCGTACGGCACGCTTTAAAACAGAAGTGAAGGCGACGTCAAACTTGAAGCCTGCTTCTTTGAGGAGCTTACCTGCGCGAATCGCTTCCATACGGCCGTTTTCGGTCAAATCCACATCGGTCCAACCCGTAAAACGGTTTTCTAGATTCCACTGACTTTCGCCATGACGAAATAAAACGACTTTATACATATCAAACCTTTTTCAATTGTCCTTTGGATGATTTTACCTGCCGTCTGACTATTTGGTGTGAAAAACACACGAGTTTTGGACGTGCAGCGTATTCTATTCTATAATGCCCGCTTGTGTTTGCATAGCAACCGATATGGCTGCATCGTGCAATCAAATCATGCAAAAATTATGTCGAACTGGATCACCGTGGATTTCTTTGTACAAAACCCTTTAAATATAATGTTCGCTGCTTTGGCAGTAGGCTCTGCGGTATTGTTGTTGTGGCAAAGCTTGGCCAATCGTAATGTATCGAGTGTCTCTGTCACCCAAGCATCCATGCTCATCAGCGCGAGGGCGCAAATTATTGATGTTCGCGAAGTCGAGGCGTATGTCAGTGGCCATATTAAAAATGCCAAATCATTACCATTCAGCCAAATCCGTGAGCAACTCCCGCTGCTTAAGCTTAAAAAAGACAAGCCGGTTTTACTGGTTTGCGAACGCGGTTCGATGGGTAAAAAAGCAGTAGCGATTTTTAAAAAGCACGAATTCACCGATGTACATGTCTTGGACTTGGGTTTAAAAGCATGGCGTGAAGCGCAGTTGCCGTTGGTCAAGGATTAAGTGGAATTGTTATGCAAAAAGTAACCATGTACAGCACAGGCTATTGCCCTTATTGCACACGGGCAGAAATGCTGCTCAAGCAAAAAGGTGTGACCGAAATCAACAAAATCTGCATCGATGAAAATCCTGCCGATCGTGATGCCATGATGGCGCGGACTCAGCGACGTACTGTCCCGCAGATTTACATTGGTGAAACTCATGTTGGTGGTTTCGATGATTTAGTCGCGTTGGATCGTGCCGGTGATTTAAATGCGTTGCTCCACTCTGATTAAATATTAAACTCTATTGATTCACCAACCTTGAAAGAAAAAAATGACTGAACAAGTACAACCCACATTCGATTTGCGTCGCGTTTACATGAAAGATGCATCACTTGAATTGCCGAATGCGCCTGCGATCTTTTTGGAAGAAAATGCACCACAAGTGGCCATTGAAGTTTCGACCGAAAACCGTACATTGGATGCCGATGCTTATGAAGTTCAGGTCAACGTGACTTTGACGGCACGTTTGAACGACAAAGTATTTTTCATTCTCGAAATCAAAGAAGCGGGTATTTTTGAAATCACCAATATGCCTGAAGAGCAACTCGGCCCTGTACTGAACATCATTTGCCCATCGATGATTTATCCGTATTTGCGTGCCAATGTTTCTGATTTACTCACACGTGCGACCTTGCCGCCATTACACTTGACTGAAGTCAATTTTGAGCAGTTCTACCAAGACAAAATCGCCAACGAATCAGCGGCACCCGCTTCAGTACAATAAGATGAACATTGCTGTGCTCGGTGCCGGCGCATGGGGCAGCGCATTGGCTTCCTCGCTCGCCGCATACCATCGCGTGACCCTTTGGGGGCGCGATGGCGTGCAAATGTCGTCTTTGGCGAAGACTGGCTATAACTCCGCATATTTGCCGGGTGTGCGCCTCCATGGTGCGCTTGGTTACAGCGATAACCTTGAGCAAATACTGGCGGCACATGCTGCACCGACTGATTTGATTATCGTCGCGACACCTTTGTCGGCTTTGCGTGATTGCTTTGGAGCGATTGTTGTTTCGGGTTCCAGCGCAGCTGTATTATGGTTGTGTAAAGGGATTGAGCGTGAAAGCAAATTATTGCCTCATCAAATTGCAGCTGAAGTCTTAAATGACGATACGGCTTTTGGCGTGTTGTCGGGGCCGTCCTTTGCACAAGAAGTCGCTCAATCATTGCCGTGCGCTCTGGTGTTGGCATCCAATCACCCCGATCTGAACGCTGATTTTGCTTCGTCGTTGCATCATGCGAACTTGCGCATTTATCATTCCACGGATGTGATTGGTGTTGAAATCGGCGGTGCACTTAAAAATGTACTGGCCATTGCCGCGGGTATTTGTGATGGCATGAAACTGGGCTTAAATGCGCGCGCCGCTTTACTGACGCGTGGTATCGCTGAAATGATGCGTTTGGGACATGCTTTGGGCGCCCAGACGGCGACGTTAAATGGTTTGGCGGGGGTGGGGGATTTGATTCTTACGGCAACTGGTGGCTTATCACGCAATCGCACCGTTGGTCTTGAGCTTGCCGCGGGGCGAAGATTAGAGGCGATCACACAAAACCTAGGGCATGTGGCGGAAGGCGTGTTGTGCGCGCATGCGATGAAAGCTTTGGCGGACGATGCTGGTGTGGACATGCCGATTACTGACGCTGTTTGTGCGGTATTGGATGGTTTGTCACCCCAAGAGGCGTTACAGCAGTTGCTTATGCGCGAACCATCGCGGGAAGCTTGATTTGGTTTCGTGAAGATAATCGATTCAACAATAAAGCCGCATTTTATGCGGCTTTATTGTTGAACGTAATTAAGAAAAGTGAGTCTGATTTTCCGCGTGTTTTTAGCCCTGCGCGTAAACAATATGACCATTGACAACGGTTGTCCAGACCTCAGCGGGCAACTCATAACCCAAGTAGGGCGTGTTGAGGTGAGTGCCCACTTGTGTTGCAGATAAAGTCTGGTAAGCGTTTCCATCAAATAGAACTAAGCTTGCTGTTGTGCCCGATTGCCACGTCGGCACGGTCAGACCCAAAATTTGATACGCTCGCGATACCGCAGCCGCCAGCGTCAGCGCGACATCCACGCGCACCTCTTGTGCCAGTAAAACCAGTAAGTTCAATAACCATTTGACCCCCACTGCGCCAGCCTCGGCATCACCAACGGGCAGTTGTTTGGCATCGGGATCAATTGCAATGTGATCTGATACGACGGCATCAATCGTGCCATCCAAAACTGCGGCACGCAAAGCGGAGCGATCCGAGCTGGAACGTAAAGGTGGGTTAAAGACAAACTGACTGTCAAAATAGCCCATATCAGTATCGACCAAATGCAAATGGTGCATGTTGACATCGCAGGTGATCGTCAATCCTTCCGCTTTTGCGGCGCGGATTAACTCGACGGCACGTGCCGATGAAATACGGCAAATATGAACTGTTGGGGCCGCTTGTCCCATGCCGCGCAACAATTCAAATAATGTATGCAGCGCGATGGTTTCAGCAGCGACCGACATGCCTGATAGACCGAGACGTGACGCATAAGCGCCCGCACCGACCACGCCGCCCCCCAAACTGGCGTCTTGTACGCGCAGCCAAACGGGTAATTTAAAGCTCGCGGCATAGCCGAGTGCGCGTTGTAATACTTGCGTGTTGTGAATCGGCACGTCGCCATTGCTGAAAGCAACGCAGCCTTTGTCCGCCAGCGTCATCATCTCGGCGAGTTGCTCGCCTTTTAAGCCTTGAGTCAATGCGCCGATCGGGTGCACGGTGGCCAACGCCAATGCGCGACTTTTGGTCGTTAACAAGCTAACCAAATCCGGCTCGTCCAAAATCGGCAAACTGTCCGGCAAGGCCGCAACGTGTGCGACACCGCCCGCGACTGCCGCTGATAAAATAGAAGCGGTCATATCGCGATGATTGCCGCCGCGCTCTTGTAAACGCACAGCCAAATCGGCCAGCGCAAAACTGCACAGGCGTTTGCCCGCATCTAGCGCTTGTGCGGTACTGAGATCAAAGTCGGCAGGTGCCGAGTTGATGCCGACAATCACATCATTTTGAATATAAACGTCGCTGACTGCCACGTCAGTGTGGGTGGCATGAACAAGTCGCGCATTGCGGATGACTAAATTGTTCTGTTTGTTCATCAAGCATTTCCTCCCGCCAAAATCGCCATGACCGCCATACGCACCGCAATGCCAAAACTCACTTGTGGCAAAATCACCGCTTGCCCGCCATCGGCGACTTCAGAAGCGATTTCAACGCCGCGATTGATCGGGCCCGGATGCATGACAATCGCATCGGGCGCAGCGAGTGCCAGTTTTTCGGCAGTCAAACCGTAGTATTTAAAGTATTCGGCTTCGGAAGGCAGTAGCGCGCCGTGCATGCGCTCTTTTTGCAAACGCAGCATGATGATGACATCGACGTCTTTCAGGCCTTCGTTCATATCGTGATACACGTGCGCGCCCATCTGTGCCAAGCCACTGGGCAGTAAGGTTTGCGGCCCGATCACGCGCACTTCAGGCACGCCCAAAGTGGTCAGGGCGTGAATGTCAGAGCGCGCGACGCGCGAATGCAAAATATCGCCGACAATCGCCACGCGCAGTTGCGTGAAGTCTTTTTTGTAATGGCGAATCGTGTGCATGTCGAGTAAGCCTTGGGTCGGGTGCGAATGCCGCCCGTCGCCGGCATTGACGATGTGAATGTCTTTTTTGCCCAAGCGATTCAAATGTTCGGCCATCAAATACGGCGCGCCCGATTGATTGTGGCGCACGACAAACATGTCGGCATGCATGGCGGCGAGATTATCCATCGTGTCGAGCAGCGTTTCGCCCTTGCTGGTCGATGATGCTTCGATGTTGAGGTTGACCACATCGGCGGATAAACGCTTGGCGGCGATTTCAAAGGTCGTACGCGTGCGGGTAGAGTTCTCAAAGAAAATATTGAATACCGATTTACCGCGCAGCAGAGGTACTTTTTTAACGTCGTGATTGCTCAGAGACAAAAACGATTCGGCGGTATTTAAAATATGCGTCAGCATTTCGCGTGACAAACCTTCAAGTGTCAATAAATGTTGCAAACGACCGTCGGCAGTCAGTTGTGGATTGCGTGCATTGCGTAAGCTCGCCCAAGGCACAGAGGGTGGCGTGTAATTCTCAATACTCATTGCGCATCTCCCGATTTTTGGCGCAGCGGCACGCGAAAGCAAAAACGGTTCGACGAGTCGCGTTCCAACACCAGTTTATACGACACATCAAATTCAGTTGTACCACCGACAAAGCGTGCCGCAATCGGCAGCTCGCGACCGCCGCGATCAAATAACACTGCCAGATCGACACGCGCAGGGCGACCAAAGTCAAAGATTTCGTTCAACGCTGCGCGCACGCTGCGTCCCGAATTCAAGATGTCGTCACACAAAATCACCGCTCGACCGTCCAACTCAACCGGCACGTCGGTGGTTTTGACATTGGTGCGAATCCCCGTCGTCGCGAAATCGTCTCGATAGAATGAAATGTCGATCGTGCCAAACGGCTCGGATATGCCCAAATCTTGATGCAAGCGTTCCGCCAACCAAGCGCCGCCGCGATGAATGCCGATGATGACTGGGTTTGCTTCAGTATCAAGTGAGCCCCGAATTTGCGCCAGCAACTGAATGTACAAATGCTCGGCGTCGGGGATAAGGGATGTTGGGGTGGAGAACATGTCGGTCATAAAATAGTACCAAAAGTAACTTTTTCGGATTTAGAGATTTAGGCAGTGCGTATTATTTAAACAGTTCGTTTCCGACTGCATCACCGCAGTAATGCGGTGTTATTAATAGCGCTTGATTATAAAACATTTCAAGGGGTACAAAGACCCCTTCTCATGTTCGTTTTGAAGTGTGTGTTCTACTTAAAGCGAATAAATATCGGGGCATAACCTTGGTTAATGCGCTGTTGTTGGCATGATATGTTTCAGTACATAATCGGTCATGCCCATTGCAAGCTCGTGCTCGCCCATAAACACTTCGCCCAGCTTTTCTTTACGCAGCAGATCGGCTTCTTCGTCGCTGTGCGCACGAATGATGATTTGAATATTGGCGTTTAAAATACGTGCGGTTTCGATCATTTTTCGGGCGCGGAATGTATCGGGAGAAGCGATGACCAACATTTGCGCGCGTGCCACGTGTGCTTGAATCAATACATTGGGTTCTGTAGCATCGCCGCTGACTGCGGGTATATTGTTTTCGTGTAAGGTTTCGATGACTTGACGATTCTGTTCTGCCACGACGATGGGGATGTTACGCAACATGAGTGCTTCACCAATACGACGGCCAACTCGACCATAGCCGACGATTAACACGTGCCCCGTCAATCGGTTTAGATCAACCGAAGTTGGCAGCCCAGGTGGCGGGTCATCGGCTGTGACGATCGGTTGTGGTTTTTGGTGTGAGCGAATCCATGTTTGAATGGGGTCAATGACACTAAATACCAATGGATTCAGCGCAATTGAAATCAAGGCGCCGGCTAAGATGAGGCTTTGGCCTTGCTCGGGCAGTACTTTGAGTGATACACCCAAGCCAACTAAAATGAATGAGAACTCACCGATTTGCGCCAAACTGGCGGATACGGTTAGGGCCGTGTTGAGTGGATAGCGGAACAACAGCACGATGAAAAACGCGGCTAACGTTTTACCGACCACGATAATTGTTACGACCATCAGTACTTTGAGGGGTTCTTGCAGCAACATGCTGGGGTCAAACAACATCCCGACAGAGACAAAAAACAGCACGGAAAATGCCTCTCTGAAAGGCAGAGACTCTTCCGCCGCACGATGGCTCAAAGGCGACTCGCGCATCACCATGCCTGCGAAGAATGCACCCAAGGCAAACGAGACACCAAACAATGCGGTTGAACCGTATGCAATCCCTACGGCTGTTGCAATCACGCATAGGGTGAATAATTCACGTGAGCCGGTGCGGGCGACTTGCCAAAGCAGCCATGGAAACAGGCGACGCCCCACCAGCAACATCAGCGCCACAAAAATACTGACCTGACCCAAAGCCTTGGCCAAAACCCACCATAAACTTTCCGCGTGTGCGCCAGCGTCAGGCGTCTCACCATTCAGCCATCCCGCTAGAGGGGGCAACAATACCAACACCAAAACCATCGCTAAGTCTTCAACGACCAGCCAACCGACTGCAACGCGACCATTCAGCGATTCGAGTACGCCTCGACTTTCAAGTGCTTTGAGCAGTACGACCGTACTGGCTACGGACAGCGCAAGCCCGAAAACCAGCCCAGCTCCCATTGACCAACCCCAAAACCAAGAGACCGCCATGCCCATTAATGTGGCGACGGCAATCTGGACCACTGCGCCGGGTAAGGCAATGCGCCGCACCGATAGTAAATCGTCTAATGAAAAATGTAGCCCTACACCAAACATCAATAACATCACACCAATTTCGGCCAATTGCGTCGATAAACCCACATCAGCGACAAACCCTGGAGTTGCCGGGCCAATTAAGATGCCGGCTACTAAATAGCCGACCAAGGCGGGTAGTTTGATGCGAACGGCAATAAAACCCAAAATTAAGGCAACCCCGAGTGCTGCAGTAATGGTTGTGATTAAGGTGAGGTTGTGGTCCATGCAGGTTTTTTCTACTTTAATAGATTGTCTGGTGATTCATCGTCATGTTTGGATGGTTACCTTTTATATGGGCAATCCAATATGGGTTATAGCGTGGGTCGCCCCAATGTTTTGATATGCCCAATATTATCACGAGTTTTTACGGATCAAAAAGTCAATGTGGTGATAATGCAGTGATCGGCACTATTTTGTGCCGTTGCAAAGAAGTGAATTGGTGCTCACATTAAACATTCAACCGACAGGTGATGTTTAAGCCTGTGAAGAAGCTCAAAGATGAGCTTTGCGATTTTTAAATGCGTTTAAATTTAAATATCACCGTTCAATGCTTGAGCTGCATACTGCGTATGTTTGGGCGTGCCCAAAAACGTTAAAACGTCGTGTTCGAGCAGCTCAGGATTGTGTTCTAAGTCAATTTGAATACCATCACGAACCAATCGAATTAGTTGCACATGCCATATTTCTTGTAAAGGCAAAGTATCTATAGGCTGATCGAGCCAAAGGCTTTCGACACTTAAAGTCACTTGATGCTCAACCTGCGCCTCTTCTTTTGACGGTGTTTGGAGTGCAGCGGGCGAGGTAGATCGATGTGTCAATAAGCTATTGAATGGATGTTCGTCCGAGTCAAAATGATGGCGCAGTAAATCGTAGCGCTCGCGTCTTTGTTGGGCGATGAAATTGAGTACATCGGGCGCAGCAATACCGATCGTAAGCAAGGTTTGTGAGGCGAGTACGAGGCTGCCTTCTAGGATCTCGGGGACGACTGCGACTGCGCCTGCTTGTTGGAGCTGCTCCAGATAAGCGTCGTCAAGCGTGCGGACAATGACCGGTAAGCCCGGTGCAATGTCCTGCACATGATGCAAAATATGCAAGGCCATGCGCGGTTCAATATACGTGATCACCAGCGCCCGAGCACGCTGTGCACCTGCTGCCATTAAGCTTTCTTTGCGTGAAATGTCGCCGTAAACCACTTCGTGTCCTTGCGCGACGCCTTTTTGAATACGCTCCGGATCGTTGTCAATGCCGATGTAATGCTTGCCTTGTTCGCGCAACAGTCGTGCCAAATCCATGCCGCTGCGACCAAAACCGGCGATGATGATGTGGTCTTTAGTTTCGATACTGTGGCTGGCAATGTGGGTGAGTTGCAAGGATTGCAGCATCCACTCGCTGCGGGTGAAGCGAAAGGCGATTTTGTCGGAGTATTGCAAAATGAAGGGTGTGAGGAACATTGAAATCAACATCGCGGCGAGCACCCATTGAGCCACTTTTTCGACCAACAAATTGTGTTGCAATGCCAAAGTCAGTAAAACCAAACCGAATTCACCCGCAGGCGCCAGTGCCAGTGCAGTTCGTACGGCATTGCCCGGAGAGTTGCCAAACCATCGGGTGAGGCCGGCGATGATGATGAATTTGAGTGCGAGTAAGACCAGCAAGGTAATCAATACCCAAGGTAACTCGACATAAATCAAGGGCAGGTTGAGTTGCATGCCCATGGTGATGAAAAAGAAGCCAAGCAAAATGTCTTTGAAAGGCAAAATGTCTTCTTCCACTTGCAGTTTATATTCGGTTTCTGAAATCAACATGCCCGCCACAAATGCGCCCAATGCCAATGACAGACCCGCCATTTCGGTCAATAAGGCAAAGCCCAAAGTCATTAAAAACAGATTGAGCATGAGCAACTCTTGCGAACGGCGACGCGCAACCATGGTCAGCCATGCGTGCATGGGCTTTTGGCCTAAGCCGAGCAATAATGCCAAGATCAGAGCTGCTTTGAGCAAGCCGACACCTAACAGTACCAGCATGCTTTGGTTGCTGTTGGCAAGCGCTGGAATCAAAATCAGCAACGGCACAATCGCTAAATCTTGGAACAGCAAGACGCCAAAAATATTACGCCCGTGCGGTGACTCCAGCTCCAATTTTTCGGTCAGGATTTTCATGACGATGGCAGTCGAGCTCATCGCCAATGCGCCGCCGAGTGCGAGCCAACTCGGCGCGGGCATTTGTAATTCGGCCGGTAAGAGGGCGTTGAGCACAAATCCTAAACCGACGCACAGCAACATGGTCAGTGCGGTTTGTAATCCGCCCAATCCAAACACCACCCGTTGCATTGCCTTAAGTTTAGGCAATGAGAATTCAAGGCCGATGGTGAACATTAGAAAGACGATGCCGAATTCGGCCAAGTGCGCGGTCGTTTCGGAAGTGGCAAACAGTCCGAATGAATGTGGGCCGATGATGACGCCGACAAATAGATAGCCTAAAATCGGTGGCAAATGCATCAAGCGGAATAACACGACACCGAGCACTGAAATGCCTAAGAGTGCGACGATGAGGGTCAGTCCATGCATATTTTACTCCGATTAAGCGCGTTGCTTGCGTTGTGTGAGGCCTGTAAAACCGTTATACTACCCACCCATGATCATAACAAAAAAACATTCCCCTTTGAGTGACGATGACATATTAAAGCTCGCACGCGATGTTTTAAATATTGAGGCGCGCGCCTTGACCGAAATGGTCGCGCACCTCGATGCACAGTTTGCCGTGGCGGTACGTACTTTGCTCGGTTGCAAGGGGCGTGTTGTGGTTTCAGGGATGGGTAAGTCAGGACACATTGGACGAAAAATCGCCGCGACTTTTGCTTCGACCGGCACGCCGTCGTTTTTTGTGCATCCGGGTGAAGCCAGTCATGGTGACTTAGGTATGATCATGGCTGATGATGTGGTGTTGGCATTATCGAATTCAGGCAAGTCGGATGAGTTGTTGGCTATTTTGCCTGTGATCAAACGTCACGGTACCCAGCTCATCGCGATGACGAGCGATGCTCAATCACCGATGGCGCAACTCGCCGACGTGCATTTATTGGTTAAAGTCGCACAAGAGGCTTGTCCGTTGAACCTTGCCCCTACAGCCAGTACGACTGCAGCATTGGCGTTGGGCGATGCGTTGGCCGTGGCGCTGCTGGAAGTTCGAGGGTTCAATGAGCATGATTTTGCGCGTTCTCATCCAGGTGGTGCATTGGGCAAAAAACTGCTCACTTATGTCGAGCAAGTTATGCGGGTCGGAGAGGCAATTCCTCAAGTGATCGGCGGCACACCACTCACCACTGCGTTGGTTGAAATGAGCAAAAAAGGCATGGGTATGGTTGCCGTGGTGGATCATGACCAACTGGTTTTAGGTGTTTTGACCGATGGTGATGTGCGTCGTTTGTTTGAGAAAAATATTGATGTTCGTACGTTGAGTATTGATGCCGTGATGAGTGTTAATCCGCGCACCGTCGCACCGAGCATATTGGCAGTATCGGCGGTTGATGTTTTGCAAACCCATCAAGTTGCACAATTATTAGTGGTGGACGATCAACGCCGTTTGGTTGGTGCGTTGAATATTCATGATTTATTTGCTGCGCAGGTGATGTGATGGATTTGAATTTATACCAACCTGCGATAATGCCGAGTGACGAAGTGCTGGCACGTGCAGCAAAAGTAAAACTGTTGATTCTAGATGTCGATGGTGTATTGACCACAGGCTATTTGGATTACGATGCCCATGGCGAAGTGGTCAAGTCGTTTTACGTGCAAGATGGTTTGGGTTTGCAGTTGTTGCGTCAATGTGGCCTGCAATTGGCGATCATCAGTGGGCGTGATTCTAAAGTGACTGCAGCGCGTGCGCGTGATCTCAAAATTCATCATGTATTGCAAGGCGCGCAGGACAAAGGCGCTGCCTTGAAGCAATTACTCGGTATGGCAAATGTTGCTTTGGATGAGTGTGCTTATATTGGTGATGATGTCATCGATTTGCCGATTTTGCGTCGCGTTGGTTTGGCATGTTCGGTGCCCAACGGTCACTTTTTAGCGCAAGCCGCTGCGCATTGGGTCAGTTTACAAGGTGGCGGTATGGGGGCGGTGCGAGAGCTTTCTGAATTGATTCTCTTTGCACAAAACAAATTGGCAGCAGCTTATGATGCATATTTGCGTGATGACACAACTGCCGAATTAAAGATAATGTAATGGACAAACAACCCTTATTCTCGCGCTGGCGTTATTGGACGCGCTTTCATTTGCCCAATCTGATTTATTTGCTAATTTTGCTGGCGATTGCTGCGGGCAGTTTTTGGTGGATTAAACGAGATGCCAATTTGGCTAAAAAAACAGCTGAAAAGCGCCCTGAGTTAGTCGACGCCTTTGCTGAAGGCATGACGATTAACCGTACCAACAAAGACGGTAGTGTCGGCTATGTGTTGACCGCCAAAGACGTGGTGCATTACGGTGACAAAGACGGTACGGTGAAAACGGTTACCTTGGTCGCCACACCGATGGGGCAACCGGCGATGACGGCCGTTGCTAATGATGGGACATGGTCCGATGACACTCATGTGGTTCAGCTCAGTGGTGATGTCAAGATGACCCGTGCGGGCAGTGATGAGGCCGATGAGATGATTTTGACGACTGACGCCATGCAAATTAATTTATACGATGGCATGGCGAGTACGGATTTACCTTTTGAAGTCACTCAGGGCAAAAGCGAAATGAATGGCAAGAGTTTTCGTTATGATTATCAACTGCGTAACTTGACTGTGGGTGGGCAAAAAGACGAACGCATTAAGGCCACGTTATATGGCCGTGAAGTTAAGAAATAAAGGATGGCGATGAAAAAATATTTACTGTTGGCATTGAGCGCATTGCTGTTGAGCAGTGCAACATTTGCCCAGCAATCAAGCGATCGCAAATTGCCGTTTGTGGTTGAGGCCGATGCCGCAACCTATACTGACATCACGCAAACCAGTGTTTTTACAGGACGTGTGATTTTGACGCAAGGCACGACACGAATCGACGCTGATCGGGTCGAGACTATTGTTGATCCAGAGGGCTATCAATATGCGACGGCGACAATGAATGGCGGTGGCTTGGTGCAGTACCAGCAAAAGCGAGAAGGTACCAATGAAATCATCAAGGCTCAAGGTCAGCAATTGGTTTATGACGGTCAACAAAATTTAGTCGTGCTCTCGAAAAAAGCGCAAATGCGCCGTCTCACGCCTTCAGGTCAGTTGATTGACAAAATTGATGGAGACGAGTTGGTTTATAACCAGCTCACCGAAGTATTTGAGTCGCGTGTCGTACCCGGTGTGGCAGGTCGGACGCGTGTGATCATTACGCCGAATTCACAAACGAAATAATTCATATATGACATCGAAAATCATCCAACTGGCCGCACACAACTTACAAAAACGCTATGGCTCGCGTACGGTCGTACAAAACGTGTCATTTGAGCTGAACAGTGGTGAGGTTGTCGGCTTGCTCGGTCCCAATGGTGCAGGTAAAACCACTTGTTTCTATATGGTGGTCGGTTTGGTCGGTGCGGATGCCGGTGAAATTACATTGGATGGTCAAGCTGTGCGTAAACTACCGATGCACAAACGGGCGAAATTGGGTTTATCTTATTTACCTCAAGAAGCATCTATTTTTCGCCAATTGACGGTTGAAGAAAACATCCGTGCAGTGCTCGAATTACAGCGCGATGAACAAGGACGCAAATTATCACGTGCACAAATTAACACCGAGCTACATCAGTTGGTGCATGACTTGCAAATCGGTCATATTTTGCACAGCCCAGCACCTTCGCTCTCGGGTGGAGAGCGTCGTCGGGTTGAGATTGCCCGTACTTTGGCGACGCGCCCGCGCTTTGTGCTGCTAGATGAGCCGTTTGCAGGTGTGGATCCGATTGCGGTCATTGACATCCAAAAAATCATCGGTTTTTTGGTCGAGCGCAACATCGGCGTATTGATTACCGACCACAACGTGCGCGAAACTTTGGGGATTTGTGACCGTGCTTATATCATTAATGAAGGTCATGTTTTGGCGCATGGCAATGCTGCTGAGATTGTGGGCAATGAGGCGGTACGTCGTGTGTATTTGGGTGAAGACTTCACGATGTAAGTGAAAGTGCAATACGGAAAAAGTAAAAGTCTACTTTTTCTGTGACTCAAATTAGAAATCTTGTCAGCAAATTCGACAGCATTTTCAATACAATCAACTCTGATATGTCGACAAAAATCTCCATCATCACCCCAACCAAAAATCGTGCCGTTTTTCTGCCTCAGATCGCGGCGTGTGTTTTGGCACAAGGCGTTGATTGGGAGTGGTTGATTTTGGATGACAGTGATGCACCCAGTCGCTTCCTGCAGGATCTCAGTACGAATGATGCCCGCATTCAATATTTCTTTAGCGAAAAACCTTTGACGATTGGCGAAAAACGCAATCGTTTGATTGCCGCAGCGACGGGTGAAATCATCGCGCATTTTGACGACGATGACTTTTATGCGCCACAGTATTTGAGAAATATGATCGGTTTGTTAGAGCAAGAGCAAGCCGATATGATCAAGCTGTCAGGCTTTTATTTATATGCACCGAATGCGCATTTTTTTGGCTATATGGATTTGAATGCTAAAGTAGGTTTGCATTACGAATTGATTGGTGACCAAGTCTCGGCGATTGAATTTCATGAAAAGATGCAAATCGGTGCCGATTTCATCGTGTTTTATGGTTTCTCATACGTCTATCGTAAGCCCATCACACAAGATGCTTTTTTTGACGATGTGAACTTATGTGATGATGAAGGTTTTGCTAAACGGGTTTTAAATAACGGCCATAAACTCATCACGACCAATGACGCAACGCGTGACTGTTTACACATCATTCATCCGAACTCAACCGCGCGTTGTTTTTCAAAATACGCTATTCCTGAATTTTTAGTGCATGACTTATTCCCGCTTTACAGGCCATCATGAAGAATATTTTACTCACTGGCGGCACCGGATACATTGCCGCACATACTGCAGTGGTTTTGATT